>JAADJC010000128.1 GCA_013151025.1 Acidobacteriota bacterium | reverse complement strand
ACCCTTTCAGCCGTAGCCAGACCGCCGAAATCCATTCGGCAACTTTTCCTGAAAAATGTGTCTTTACAGGTGAATTAATTGCCACACAATCGCCAGTGCCGCGCCAATGGACAAAACAACCCCGATGGGACGAGTCACCGTTGCCGGCAATACCAGTTCATCAGGAAAAAAGCTCTCTTCGCTGAAAGATTCCACCATGAAATCGAACCCGAGGAAAAGCAGCATCACCATCAGGGCAAATTCAAACACCAAAGTGATCAGTTCCACCATCTTCAAAATCCTCCCCATTATCTTTTATTGCATCCACAGGGCAGCTTAACATCGCCTCCCGAACTGCCTTTTCCGAAGATTTACCGACGGGCTGGCTCACCAGATAGGCGGTTTCCTCGTCCCAGTCCATCTCAAAATACCCGTCCCCCATCGCCACGCATACCTGGCACATTATACATTCTTTCTGAATGACATAGTATTTGCCGGCCGCATTTCGTTTGGGTCGCACATCCGGTTTTTTCATCATACCCCCGACATACCCTCAAACATTTTCACATTTTATTGTACCGCGAAATCGCTATCAGTGAAAGTGCCAACCGTTGAAAACCCTACTCTCACTTTCCAAACGCCATCTGGAAAGATTTTCTCCGCACTGCTTTAAAAAACTCCTTTTTGTTTCCGGTTTTTGCCGTATAATCAAAACAGAATCTACTGTACTTGTTGAAAAGGAGCAGAAAGGGGCATGACGTATCACAGTTCCGGTGAAAATGAAGCCATTGAACTTCGAATCTGCCCGGTATGCCGGGCGGTTCAGGCAAAGGGATGGTCCTGCGACCATTGTGGCAAAGCCCTCACGCTGGTAACTGCCGACCATATCACCGGCTGGCAACTTGGAAAGTACCGCCTGGAACGGGTTCTGGGTGCAGGGGGAATGGGGATGGTTTACCAGGCATCCCATATCACATTGAATAAGACAGTGGCGCTGAAGATCCTTCTCCCTCGAACCGAATCCGACAGTGAGGATTTTGGCCGGCGTTTTCTTCGGGAAGCCCGGGTCCTGGCCGAGATTCACCATCCCAACATTATTGAAATATACGATATGGACATTACAGAATGGGGCGCACCTTATTTTGTAATGGAATATGTAAAAGGCCTTTCACTGGACACTTTTCTCGACCGCCACAAAGGGCCCATTCCGGAATCCTGGGTTGCTGAAATTACAGAGGGCCTGGTTTCCGGGTTGGCTTTCGCCCACAGCAAAGGTATTGTCCACAGGGATTTAAAACCGGAAAACATCTACCTGAGCTTGTACGGCAAAGCTATTGTGCCTAAAATTCTGGATTTTGGAATTGCGAAACTGGTCAGTGAGCATGAGAATGCCACCCGGCTGACTTCCACTGGAGCTGTGGTGGGAACCCCTGAATACCTGACGCCGGAACAGGTTCTCAATCACGAACTCGGCGGATGGACAGATCAGTACACCCTATCGCTGGTAGTGGCGGAAATGCTGACAGGGAAACGCCCCCGTGCCGGTAAAAGCCTCCTTGAAATCGTTTCCACCGAAATTCATCGTCCTCTGGATCTGGTTTCCATGGGGATTCCAATGGAAAAGAGCTTTGCGCCGGCTTTGTTCCGGGCTACGCAACCGGACCCGGAAAAGCGATTCAAAAGTGTGGAATCCTTTCTCGGGGCACTCCGGCTTGAACATGACGATGGAACTGTAAACGAAATGATTGAATGGGTTGCTTCCATCGTTTCGGAGGATGAAGAAAGAACCGGGATGAAGGATTCCACCGATAAAGAAATAGAAAATATACTTTCGTCCGGTTCGCACCCATCTGTCGATGTTAATGACCCCACCCGCCGGGTAATCCCCGCAAACAGGCAGAAACTGCCTTTGAAAAAAAATCCCCGCCGATACCCCTTCAATTGGGTAATATGGGGCACCGGCGCCCTGCTCATGTCAATTATGCTCATTGTAAGCTGGAAACTGTCTCAAATGCCGGAAAAAACCGCCTTTGCAGGGGAAAGCTACCCCCTTGTAAAGCGGACGGCCCAGTGGGACCTTCCCCCGGATACCACAGCTATTCTGGGCCAAAGTGAGAAAGAAATTCTGATTAAAGGAGCCGGTGGCGTTTATCTCCTGAACAATAACACCGGAAAATTCGCTAAATTTCCCTTCCCCGAACAGAGCGTTTTTCTCTGCGGAGACAGTTACCTCGGTGTTTTCCTTCTGAAAAATCGTTCCGTTCTCCATTGGAATCCAAAGGAAGGACATACGGAAATTATCGAAAGTCACCTCCCTGCATTGGGTGAGAATGAAAAAATTCTCTCCGGAAGAATCAATCTGGAGAACACACGGCTGTTGTATTCAACAAATCAACGGATACGGCTGATTTCCCTGGAAAAAGGGAAAACCAGAGTGCTTTACACCCACAAGGCGGCCGGTTCAAAGATTCTCTTTGCAATGGGCCGTGAAATGGCTGCGATAACCCTCCCGAACCGGAAGGTTTGTGTTCTCCGGTTGAAAAACGGGGAGATTGTCGCAACATTCAATGTGAATGAACTGCGCCTTTACTCCCTCGCCATTTCGGAACCCATGCATCTCGTCGCCTTAGGGGGATGGTTTGACAAGATTTATCTCCTGGACTACCTTCATCCGGATGACAGCGACACTGTTCCACAAAAAGGGGAATCATATTCTGTGATATGGCTGAGCAACGGTACCGACCTCGTGGCAGGCGGGATATATGGCGGGTTAATCTGGAACAGGGAAACCGGTTTTATCAGGAAAATTCCCATCGAACAAAGCGGTAAACTGGTACAGATTTTCCGGGGAGACGGCGTAATTCTGACGCTGGACGAAACCCTGAAACTCAGCACATTCCATTTTAACCGCATCTCAAAGGGAATCCGTCACAGGCTCGGGAATAATTCCATTTGGACAATGGGCAATGGGCCTTCAAATCATATATTTGCCGGTGATTCCCGCGGGACATTGTACGAATTTGACAAAAGCGGTGTCCTGAAAACCCATCCCCTCCACACACTGGGAATCGGTGCCCTGGTTTCCGATGGGAAATTTCTGGCGACCGCTTCCGACGATAAAACCATTGCGGTATGGAAATTGCCACAAATGCAGGTGGAATGGAGGAGCCGGGCACACAACTTTCTGGTGAACGGAATCTGGCTCACGGGGAAAAGTTTGTGGTCTGTTTCATCAGACGGAGATATCAAAGAATGGGGCTGGCCGGATCTGGCGCCGGGACTGGTCATTCGGGTCTCGGACATGCTGAAAAACAGGAGGACATCCTGTCAGTGCGTCTGGAGTGACCCGAAAGGGCAACGGGTTCTGGTGGGCACCTGGGACATGGGAATTATCGCCCTTGAAAAAAAAGGGGGAAACTATAATTGGACACATCACCGGACAATCGCAAAAGTCATTTATCAGGCCGCCCGAATTCCCGGAATGGAGCTCATCGCATTTTCCACACTCAACCCCAACACTGCATATGTCTATGACCTACAGAAAAACAAGCTGTATAAACTGCCTGTTTTCCGGGCCTCAGTAATGGCCCTCTGTGCCGGGCGAAACCATGAAATCTGGTACTACGGGCCGGGAAGCATTATGCAATATCGCTTCACACGGGGCAAGGATGGGATTGTGCATTTTTCAGCATCCGGGGGAATGGAATCCGCCATGGACATCGGGATTTCCGGCTGTCTTGCCTCGGACATGCAACATCTCGTCATCGGAAATGAGAACGGGGAGGTTTTCTGGTGGAACATCGCCCAACTGGAAAAACAACTGGCCCCGGCTGTCCAGGGAACTCTCAAGGAGGCAATCCCGGTGGCAGACAGCGGAACAGTGTCTGTGCGATCTGATTCCAGGTAATAGAATCTTTCCCTGTGAACCTGAGAATTCATCTCTCACATTTTCGTAAGTAACTAACAAATCCATAAGTAAAGATGGGACAAAAAACACTCATCATAGAAGTCAGAAGAGAATTTAACACGTAGACGCAAATTTCACAGCAAAAAAATAAGCTTTTAAATGATCTCAAATTAAGCGTTTTTTATAAAATGCACTTTCCTCATACTTCAGGTAAAACAATAGATAATTAAAATTCTCCTTTTTCTTAGCTATTAATTGTTGAGTGCCACCACATCGAAGACAAAAAAATGTACCAGGACATCGCGGACAAAAATTTTCTGACAATGACATAACTTTACCTCATTCCGTAAACACCAAGTTCGTTTCCCTGTGGCACCAAAAACTGTCCACGATGTCCTGGCACTTACCAATTAATTCACAAACAAAGATTGAATTTCTACCAAAAATTTACTCAGGATCTTAAAACTTCGAAACTTTTCCTCCTGATTCCTTGACATAATGGAAAACAGGACTAATATAATTATAGTGCGTTTATTTCTCATTACTAATTTATTTTTTTCATAACATGTTTTTATAGTTTTTTTATTTTTTGGGGGTCACTTGTGAAAATACTCATTTTACTCATTACCTTTTGGACCGCCATCCTGCCAGCCTTCAGTATGGATAAGCTGGATGTGCGCACGGATGTGTCATTCGGGTACAGTTTCCTTTCTTC
>JAADJC010000125.1:3281-10565 GCA_013151025.1 Acidobacteriota bacterium | reverse complement strand
AGTTTCTCCTTGATGATGTACAGGGTCGGAATGTACACGAGGGTCAGGAACGTGCCCACGAGCAGCCCGCCGATGGCAACGGTCGCGAGGGGTGAGAGCCGCTCCAGCCCGATTGCCCATTCAGCCGCAATGGGAATCATGCCGACAATGGTGGTAACGGCGGTCATGAGGATGGGCCGTGTCCGCACCCGGATTGCCATTTTGACCGCGTCTTCCAGCGGATGCCCCTGTTCCCGGTAGATCCGGATAAAGTCAATGAGCAGAATTCCGTTGTTGACGATGACCCCGGTAAGGAGAATAAACCCCATGAAGGCGGGCATACAGCCGTGCTGCCCCATGACCAGCAGGCCCCAGACCGCTCCGATAAAAGCGAACGGAATGGTCAGCATGATGACGACGGGTTCGGTAAATGAGTGGAAGATAACGACAAATGTGAGATAAAGGAAGAACAGTGACAATATCAGGGCCTTTCCCAATCTTCCGAAGGACTCGTTCATCTGCTTCATTTCCCCCTGTTCGGACACTTGAAGTGTTGCAGGTACGGCCGCCTGTTTTACCGCGATGTTCTGCTGTTTGTTGAGAAATGTGACAGGTGCGGTTGCCCGGTAGCCGTGAATGTTGGTGGTATATGCCAAGTTGTCCCTTGTGATAACGGAAGGAACAAGGGCTTTTTTAACCGAGGCGACTTCGTTCAGGGGAATGATTTTACCGGAGGGGGTTCTGATACCGGTGGTCATGAGTTTCCAGATTGTGTTCCGGTAGCTGTCGGAAAGACGGAAGCGGATGCGAATTCCATCCTGGTTGAAGATACGGAAGGTTCCGGCAGGCACACCTCTCACGGCGGTGGCGAGCTGGTAACTGACGTCCACCGGCGTCATGCCGAAGCGGGCGCATTTCTGCCTGTCAAAGGTCAGGTGATATTCCACTCGGTCCATTTTCCAGGTACGGCTTACAGATGTAAAACCGGGGCGGGTTGCGAGTTTTTCTGCGACTTTTTCACCCGCGCTGTCCAGTTCACGAAAGTTGTTTCCGGCAATTTCCACATCCACCGTGGAGGCGATACTGGACAGCGGTGTGGCACCGAATTCGGTGACGTCCGCATATTTGACACCGGGGAGTTTCCTGATTTCACTGCGGATTCCGTCTTCAATCTGCCAGATGCTTTTGTTCCGGTGAAAACGGTCAATGAGGTTGACGGTCATGTCAATCTGCTGCACCGTCCGCCCCGTCCCGAACGAAATCAGGCCGGGTTCCGAACCCACCCATGCCAGGGTGGACAGCACACCTTTCTGTTTTGAAATAATATTTTCCACCTGTTTCAGCAGCTTTCCGGTTTTTTCAATGGAAAAGTCGGATTCCGTTTCCAGATGGATTTTCATAATCCCGGTGTCCATGGGTGGCATCAAATCCCGCCCAACCAGTTCCATTTGCCGCAGGGAAAGGGGAAGCAGAATAGCCAGCAGGAGAAGAAAAATTACTTTATGCCGATTGACAAATTCGAAAGCCCCCACGAAAAAGTCCCGGCTTTTGTCCACCATTATCATCTGAACCCTTCTGCCGAACCGGTTGAGAAGTTTCAGAACCAGGTACTCATCCTTATCCGTATGTTTGATAATCCACGGGGCAATCATGGGGATAATGGTCACCGATACCACAAAGGAAGAAAGCAGGGCAATGGCCAGCACCGTTGTCAGCGGCCGCATGACTTTTTCCACGTATCCGCCGAGAACCATGATGGGAACCAGGACGATAACGGTGGAGAAGGTACCGGAAAAGTCCGCCAGAAGAATTTCTTTTGTGGCGGACCGGGCAATCTTTTTCAAGTCTCCGCCCTCTTCCTGATAGTGGCGTTCAATATTTTCCAGTACCACAATGGCATCGTCCACCAGCATTCCCACTGCGAGTATCACCGCGGTCATGGTCACAATGTTAAATTCCATCCCAGCCAGCAACATGACGGTAAAGGTCAGAAAGTAGGTAAAGGGAATGGAGATGCCGGTAATAATGGCGGAACGAACATCCGCAATCATCAGAAAGATAACCAGCATTGTGAAGATGATCGCATCCCGGAGCGATTCTTTCAGGTTGGATATGGATTGGTTGATGATGCGTTCCTGGCTGTCCGCGACATGAATCTTCAATTGGGGAAAACGGGAGGACAGTTCTTTCAAATGGGACCGTACCGCCTTGATGGTGGATACGGTATTGGCGTTTTCGTGCCTCAGCAGATTTATCGCCACCGCCGGTTTTCCGTCAAAGTGAAATTCCGCGGTTTTGTCGCTGATGGTGTTTTTGACCGTTGCCACGTCTCTCAGGTGAATCACTTTCCCGTGATAGGGAATCGGGAGTTCCTGAAGTTCATGAATCCGGGAAAGTTCCCCCCGGGTTTTAATAATTACCTTTGCGTCCCGGTTGATAATAAATCCCTCCGGGACATCCATATTGTTGCCTTCAATTGCATGAAGTAAAACGGAAAAAGGCAGATGCAGTGACGCCATTTTCACCGGATCCACCTGAATGGACAGTTCCCGGATATCCCCGCCGAAAACTTCCGCATCCGCCACCTCCGGAATGTTCAGCAGGGCGTCTTTCAACTCATTTGAGGCCAGCTGTCTGACCAATGCAAGATCATAGCCGCTTTTTGGTGCGGCCTCTACCGCCAGCGTCATTACCGGAACGGTAAAATCACCGATTTTGAAAACCTGCGGCGGCAGAATGTCCCTGGGAAGTTTTGCTTTGACCCGGTCCAGCGCCGCCATGATGTCGGTCACCGCCTCCTGCAGCGGTTTCCCGTAATTGAATTCAACGGTAATCACACCGACTTCATCCTTACTCACGGAAGAAACCCGCCTGACATTGCTGGCCACGTGGCATGCCCGTTCAATAGGACGCACCACATACGCCGCGATGTCACCGGAGGATGCCCCCGGCTCCATCACCAGCACGGCAACAGTGGGACGCTGCACAGCGGGGAAGAGGTCTGTTTTGATCGCAAAAGTCCCATAAATCCCCAGCCCGAGGGACAAAAGCGCGAGAACCGCTACCAGGTGGGGATGGTTGAGAATTTTGTCAATCAGGGATACTTTCTCTTTCATCGGCTGTTCTCCATTGAGATGACCGCCAATCCGTCGGAAAGACGCATGAGCAGCGAATCGCTGCCGACAACCACCGGCTCTCCGGGTGTCAGTTTCCCTTTAACCGCCATTTCCGACTGGGCTTCGGCTGTAATTTGGACAGGAACGGTATGGATTACACCGTTTTTTACGGCAAAAACCACCGACCGGGCCGTCCCCTGGAGAACCGAATTCGCCGGAATTACCAGTACGTCGGCAAGACGGGCTGTTTCAAGACGCACTTCAACGGAAGAGCCGAGAGGCTGTCCGAAAGGAGATTTATTTAGACGGATTTCCACCGTACCCGTACCATCCGGTACGGCAGAGGGATAAACCCGGGAAATTTTTGAATCCAGTTCATGGCCTTCATACAGAATGCGGGCAGGTGTGCCGGGATGAAACCGCAGTAAATCATCGGACGAAACGGAAACCACGATTTTACACGGACTGGCATTCTCCAGCCGCAAGAGAGGCATCGAGGGCATCACCACATCCCCAATTTTGACAGTTACAGCGGAAACCAGCCCGTCGAAAGGGGCTTGCACCGTGAAAAAGGAGAGCTTGCTTTGAATATCCGCCATCTGGCTTTCCACATTCTGCAGCTGAACTTTTGCTTCCTTCCACCGGTTTTCGGACAATTCCATTGCCTGCCGGGAAATTGCCCGCTTGTTAAACAGCATTTTGTCACGCTCATAAATTATCTTCATGTTATCGCTATTTTTCTTCAAATCCCGTACAGACTTTTTCAGGTTTTTCAATGCCGTTTCCAACGCCGCCCGGCTCCCGCCGGCATCCCCGGGAACACCGTCCAGAAAGACAAGGGACTCGCCGCGCCGGACTCTGTCCCCTTCCCGTTTCACAATCCGGCTCACCCGCCCACTTATCCGCGTGCGGAGAACGGCTTCACGGTTGGAATCAATTACACCGAAATACGTCCGCTCACTGCGAAAAATCCCCCGGCGCACCTGTCCTGTTTTCACCGGAATCGCTTTCACCGGGGCAATACGGATTGCATCCAGTTGGCGCTGCCGAAACTTGAGCAGAGATACAGCCCCAATCACCAGCACAACCGCAACAATAATCAGGATAATCCAACGCTTCATTTTATGTCTCCTTCAACCGTTTTTCTGAGATTTTCCACCGCGACAAAATAATCCGTACGGGCCTGAATCAGGCCGGTTTCAGCCAGTTTCTCCCGGGATTTCGCCCGGAGCAGATCGTCAATGTCCCCCCGGCCGTTGTCATATTTCAGTTGTTCCAGCCGCGCGACTTCCTTCGCGAAGGAAAGGGAAGCCTTCGCGGCATCCACATCCCGGGAAGTCCGGTTGATGCCGGCCACCGCGTCAATCACCCCGCTTTGTACCTGCAGCCGGGCTTCGTCCACCTGTTTGGCCGCAGATTTCATGCCGTGCAAGGCTTTTCGAACTTCCCGGCGCCTGCGTCCCATATCAAAAACCGGAATGGACACATTGACGGTGGCTGACCAGAATTGATCATTGTAATCAATATTTAATATTTCCGCCATTGACGGAATTAAGTTTCGCGTCCAGAGTCACTTTCGGCAGCCTTGCCGCTTTCGCGATTCTTAATCGCTGGCGGCTGATATTTTCCAGCTCCTTCATCCGCTTCAAATCACTTCGATTCTTCACGGCACTTTCCGTAAGTTCGCTGATACCGGGAATTTTTTCCGGAACCTCTGCCAAATTCACTTCCGCCAGCTGAAAACCCGGCGCTTTATCCGGATTCACCCCGATTAAAGACGCCAAAGAGGCCGCCAGCGCTTTTTCTCTCTGATTCAGGCCTGCAATTTTTAACCTGGCTGTTTCCACTTCATACCGGACTTTCAACTGATCCAGCTGTGCGTATTTCCCATTTTCCATACCGATTTTAATGTGCTTATTGAGAGAATTCAGTGCGTTCAGATACTCCTGCCATGCGATGAGTTCCCGATTCACCGCCAGCAGATTGGTGTACACCGACGTCACCCGGTACCGGATGGACCACTTCAACCCGTTCAAGCTATATGACCCCGCGACTCTGCCGCTTTTCGCAATTTGCTCCGAAGCCTTCAACTGGCCGCTTGTAAAAAGCGGCACCCGATAATCCAGATTCCAGTATGTCAACTCATCGTCAAAGGGCATTGTCGTGAATCCGGCTGAAATCAAATCTTTTGTCATGGGCCGAATCAATATCGCGTCACTGGATTTTGAAACTCCGCCGTTCAACATCAGCTCACCGAACTTCAGGCGCTTCACCGCTGCCGCGTTTTCCTTCTGCGACTGAACGGATTCCCGCAGCGCCCGAACGGAAGGGTTGTTCCCGTACGCCTGTTGAATCGCCTCATTCAAGGTCAAGGTCTGCGACATGGCGGCCATTGAAAAAAGAAATATTGGAAAAATCCATAACCTACTCATACCAGGATACCTCCGAGAAAAATATTTAGAATATCATCGCATTTTCCCGTGAGCTTCAACTCTCCGGCACTGAGGAGAAAGCGAATCGTCTGCGATTGAATCATCCCTACCAGCATTACCGCTCCGGCTTCCGGGTCCACATCTTCGCGAACCAGCCCCTTCTTTCCGGCATCTTCAAGATAGTTCGAAATCCGCTTGACCATCCCGGTGTAAAGCGCGAACAGCGCCTGCCGCACAACGTCATCCCGATTGAACGTCGATTCGGAAAGAAAAAGAATCGGTATCCCTTTCACCTGTTCGAGGTATTCAAGCAACGGGCACAGCAGCTCCCGGAAATATTCCCGGGGAGACAAACCGCTGTCCACTCCGGGAATCATCTCTTCATAACGATTTCGAATCCGGGAAATCAGCGCCACCACCATATCCTGTTTCCCCAGGAAATGCCGGTACAAAGCCGGCTCCGAAAACCCCATCCGGTCCGCCACCTTTTTCATTGTCAAGCCTGTAATGCCTTCACTGATCATGAGTTCCATTGCTCTGTCCAAAACTTCTTCCCGCCTTTTACTCATCCCTGCCTCCCGGGCGTTAGTTATCACTCACTAACATAATCCCGGACCGACATTCTGTCAAGAACTTTCTTGAAAAACTTTTAAAAACGGTAAAAATATCCGATAAGGCCTGAGTAAAAGTCCGACCAACGCGCGGAAAAGAAAGAGAGACAGGTTTTTCAATCATTCCGGCATTCTCTCTGAGTTCAGACCCATACTCAAACTTATCATCTTCTTATCCGGTATAGCGACTGCAATCCGGGCAGACCGGTTTTCCCTCCTCCATACGGATGTAATTCTCCGCAACCGTGGCACCGCAAACCGAACAGCTTACCCGGTTAAAACAGGGCTTTGCCTTGGGGACTTCCACAGTAAACGGGCCCTCTATTTCCACCACGGCTTCCGGTTTCAAGGTGAACAGGCGCGTAAATCCCGGGACGGCGATCTCTTCCGGAATGTCTGTGGGATTGACCCCTTTCGCGCGGTATTTGGTGATAAACGGGGCGGAAAATGCTTTGTCCAGAATTTCATTCTTTATCCGAACCTTTACCGCTTTTCCGGTTTTCTTTTGAATCAACATAAACTGCCATTTCCCCTTCGGCTCCTTTTTCATGATGCCCTTTCCAAAGGTGCAGCCGGTGGAAAACTGAACGCCGTCCACAAAACACCCCGCCGCGTGTCCGTCCCCGGCGTACACAATCGCGATGGTACTCATGTTCCGCTCCCGGCTGTCCATTCCCAGCGCCTTCATCGCCGCCAGCCCTGCAACATAACCCATGGGCATCCCGCCGCAGGCGTGGCCATGGATATTCAATGCCGAGTAGAGATACTCTTTCTGCTCATCCGTCATGCCTTCAATTCCGTTTACCAATGCGCGATTCTTATCAAACATATGAATCCTCCCTTATTTCATGGCCTCAGGCCAGAATAATGTCTTTCACAATCAATATCGCCGCAATTGCCAGCAGTACAATTGCAAACGCCTTCTTCACCGCGCCGGATTTCAGTTTGGTTGCCATCACATGAGAACCCAACTGGCTGCCCAGGAATACTGCCGACACACAACCGCCCCATAACGGCCAGTTTGGTTTTACCGCTGTTGCGAGATGGGAAACAAAACTGGAAACTCCTGAAAATGTGATCGCGAGGGCGGAGGTTGCCGCCGCCGTTTTCGCGCTGATTCCCGCCATGTACAAAAACGGCACAACA
>JAADJC010000125.1:0-3169 GCA_013151025.1 Acidobacteriota bacterium | reverse complement strand
CATCCCACCCACATCAACACCCCGGAAACCGTCGTAAAGACAGCGAAAAACAGGATTAAAAGCTTTGTAGGAAGAAAGTGATTCACATAGGTTCCGAAAGGCGCCGCTATCAGCATTGTGATACCGAAAAGAAGGCCGATTCGCCAGTCAATCATCTTTTTTTTCGCATAGGTTGCAGCTGCGGAAGAACTGTTCACCACATTCAGCAGCATTCCCAGCGGAATGGCCGCTGTCTTAAAATCCAGCCCGAACCAGAACAGAATCGGAATATAGACCTGCGATCCGCCCATACCCAGCATGGAAAAAACAAAGGCAATGAAAAAGAAAATGACCGGAATTTCAATCAGCACGGCATTGTCACTTTCGCTCCAGCTCCATCCGCAACAGAGCCGAACACTTTTCCGGGCTGGCTTTCAGGACAAGCTTCCGGTCCCTTTCCAGCTGTTTCGTGTCGGTAAGCCGCCTTTGTACTATTTTCAGCAAATCCGGGACAAACTCATCTTCCGCCAGCCGGTACATCACCCACCTGCCATCCTTTTGCCCTTCAATCAGCCCGGCATGAGACAGCTGCTTCAAATGCGTGGACACAGTCGAAATTGAAATTTCCAGAACCGAACAAATTTCACACACACAAAGCGACCGTTCCCGGAGCATCATGACAATCCTGAATCGGTTCTCCTCCCCCAGCGCTTTCATTATACTTATAACCTGTTTCATCCACGCCTCCCATTCCGTCATTTCTACAAATATCAAAATATAGAACCCCGGTCAAGCCATTATTTAAGATCGTCAAAATAAAAATTAGGAAAAAGGAAAAGAGTCGAATGGGCAGATTATCCCGATCCACATACCCATTCCAATCCCGAACATGCTTATCTCAGTCAATAAACAGGGGATCCACGTCGGGAGTTATGCGAACAGGGTCGTTTCGGGTGGTGGCGCTAAGAATCGGGAGCGCCCCTTTGGCAAAGGCCCGGCGAACAGCCACCCTGGAATTGCCCCGGAGAAGAAGCACCCGGCGGTAGCGGCCTTTCAAGCGGTAGATTCCAGCTTTGAAGGGGCCGAGAACGGCAACTCCTTTTTCAGCCGCCCGATGGAGGCTTTTTGCCAGTTTTTCGGCCACTTCCTTCACTTCATCCTCACTTTCTCCCTTTATTTCCAGGGAAATCAGGTGGGCAAATGGCGGATAGCCGGCTTTTTCACGAAAGGCCAATTCATCCCTCGAGAAATCCGAATAATTGCCGCTTTTCAGGTATTCAAATATTTTGTTTTCAGGCAGATAGGTCTGGATCAGCACCCGGCCCGCCACATCGCCCAGCCCCGCCCGGCCCGCCGCCTGCAGAATCAGCGAAAAGGTTCGTTCAGCAGACCGGAAATCAGGGAATTTCAGGCTGGAATCGGCATCAATGACCCCCACCAGCTGAACGCCGGGGAAGTGATGGCCCCGGGCAATCATCTGGGTGCCCACCAGGATATCAATTTCACCCGCCAACATCCTGTCATGAAGCTTCTGGAAGGATTTTTTGCCGGCCATGGTATCACGGTCGGCACGGAAGATTTCCCGCCCCGGAAACAGCCGATGGAGGTGCTGCTCCACTTTCTGCGTACCGAACCCCATCATCTGGATGAAGGAATCCCCACAGGCGGGACAGACGTGGGGCAGTTCCTGTTCCACACCGCAGTAGTGGCAGCGAAGGGGTTTCCCGTCATAACCGGAATGGACGGTCAGTGTCACACTGCACTGTGGGCACTGCACCACGTAACCGCATTTTCTGCACAGGAGAAAAGGGGCGTAGCCCCGTCGGTTGAGAAAAAGGATTACCTGGCCACTATCTGTAATCGTTTTCCTGATTTCAGCCACAAGGGGCTTGCTGAGCATGGCTTTCTTGCCCTTATTTTGTTTGAATTCTTCTTTCATATCGATCAAGCGCATTTCAGGCATGACTTTCTCTTCCACCCGCCGAGTCAAATGAGACATCCGATATTTCCCGGCAATTCCGTGTTGATAGCTTTCAATTGTAGGTGTCGCGGAACCCAGTATTACCCCCGCCCCTTCTATTTTCGCCCGGAACAATGCCACATGCACCGCATTGTAACGGGGATGGGAAGACTGCTTATAGGAGTGGTCATTTTCCTCGTCCACAACAATCAACCCAAGATTTTGAAGGGGGGCAAAAACAGCGGAACGGGTTCCCACTACAATCCTTACCCTGTTTTTTAAAACCCTCGTCCACTCGGAAAGGCGCTCTCCCCGGCTGAGTCCGGAATGGAGAATGGCAATATCATTTCCAAATCGAACCTTCAGCCTGGATATTGCAGCCGGGGTCAATCCGATCTCCGGTACCAGGTACAGAACCGTTTTCCCGGAAGCCATTACCGCGTCTGCCGCACGCAGGTAGCATTCCGTCTTTCCCGACCCGGTCACCCCGTAGAGAAGATGTACACCAGTAGGATACGATTTAAATTCTTTCAAAAAATGTTGCTGTTCATTGGTGAGGCTGTGCCTCTCCAGAAAAAGGCGATCCCCCTGCACAAGGGAACGAAAGTCGTGAAATAACCGCAGCCAACCCTTTTTCTCCAACGTCCCGAATGTATCGTAGCTGCATCCGGTTTCCCGGGCAAGTTCCGCGCAAAGCTGAAATGGCTCTGCCGCCGCCGTCGCCATCCGCTTTAGGACAGCGGCCTGTTTCGGTGCTTTTTTTTCCAATTTATCCAGTTCTTCCTGATCCGGCGTACGTACAAGGGCCACAGCCCGGCGCTTAACCGATTGGACCGGGCTGATTTCATCCTCTATTTCACGGACAAGAATCTCCAGTTTTGTCAGCCGGTTGAGAATCTTCCCCACCGATTTTCCCGGAAAGGCCTGCTTAATCGCCCGCTCCCCCCTGCCCTTCTCCCCGATAAAGGAAACCACTTCCAACTCGGATTCTGTCAGAAAGAGGGGTACCCGGTGGCTTTTCAGCCGGTAACGATACCCACGCTTTTTCAACAGGCCGGGGGGCAGCGCGGCACGAAGCAAACTGCCCGGAGAAACAAAATAATAGTCCGACGCAACTTTTATCGCCTGAATCAGGTTTTTCGGAAGCGCAGGCAATTCGCTGGACAAAACTCGCAGCGGTTTCAATTCCACACCTGGCGGAGGGGCCACGACCTCATCCACAACAATACC
>JAADJC010000074.1 GCA_013151025.1 Acidobacteriota bacterium | reverse complement strand
GGGGGGTGACCCCCCTTTTTTTATTGGAGAGGAAGAGAAAGATGAGGAAATCGATTTTTATTTGTGTTTTTTCCCTCATTGCAATCGTCTCGGCACTGGGGCAGAATCTGTATCAGAAGTTTGATTATATTACCGTGACCGGGAAGGTGATGACCCGGAGTGGAGACCCTGTAGTAAAGTGTCTGGTTGAAATCCGAACTGTCAGTCAGGGAGGGAGTGAGGTTGATGTCATCGGAACAGGTTCACGAAATGTATCCAAACTGGATAAGGCAGGGTGGGGCCGGACGGATGAGAAGGGAGTTTTCTCAATAAAGGGGGTCCCTTCTCCCGGCAGCTACCTTGTGGTTGTAAAGGGCGTGAAGGGATTCAAGAAAACCCAGATGCCCCTCAGCATTGGCAGCGGTCAAAGTAAAGTGGTCACTGTGCAGACTCTATTCCTGGATAAGTATCAGGACATTGACTCTAAAACACGGAAGCTGCTGAAGAAAAGCAGTAAATTGTTGAAAAAAGGCGATATGGATGGTGCTGAGAAGTTGTTGCTTGAGGTGAATTCCCGAAATGGCAATCTCAGTGAAGTTCACGTAAGCCTGGGGAACATATATCTGAAAAGGAAAAAATACAGCGATGCACTTACTGAGTTTACAAAAGCATTTGAACTAGGGGATAAAAACCCGGCTTTGTGCATGACTTCAGCCAGAATTGCTTTTTCCATGAAAAAATTCAGCCAGAGTGCCGAGTTCGTGGACGTATTTCTGGAATCAAATCCCAAAGACCTGATTGGGCTTTACATGGGCGGGATCAGTCATTTTAACATGAAGCAGTTCAAAGAGGCGGAACCATACTTTGCGAAATATGCTGAAATCAAAGGTGCGGAAAATCACGATGTGAATTTTCTGTATGTGTACGGAATGACAGAGAACGCCTTGGGCCATTTTGGAAAGGCTGCCGAGAACCTGGCACAGGCATATCGGGAAGGCTGGAGAGCGAGCCCGGTATTTCTGGAAACTCTGGCAAGTGCCTATCTTAAGCAGAACAAGAAACCCGAGGCCAAGGTCATTCTGAAAGAGCTTCTGGAGAAGTTTCCGCAATTTGATGGACGAAAAATGGCGGAGGAGACATACAATTCCCTGTAGCTTCCGTAAGAAGATGTGAATAAGTTTTCCGGTTCGGTTTGCTCTTTTGAGAGGAGCTGAATATTTCAGGAGGAACAGGTGAAGAAGGTTTTGCTTTTTGCGATGATTCTGACTGTCCCATTGCTGGGACAAAAGCTTTATCAACAATTTGATTATGTTTCTGTCGAAGGCAAAGTGATTACCCGTGGCGGGGACGCGGTGGTTGGGTGTTTGGTGGAGCTGAGGGAACTTGTCTCAGGGGGAGTATCAGAGCATAGTGGGGACGTTTTGTCCGGAAACAACACTTCAGTCTCTCCCGGATGGGGCCGAAGTAATGTTGCGGCGGTGAGCACGGGCAGCCGGAATGTGGAAAATCTGAAGAAAGTCGGATGGGCACGAACGGATAGCGAAGGCCATTACAAAATGGAAGGCATCCCCGTTCCGGGAGATTATCTGCTAATTGTGAAGGGGCAGAAGGGATTTAAGAAAACCCAGATGCCGCTCCGTGTCGACAAAGCTGTCGGTGACCTTTTTCATGTCCAGGATCTGATTCTGGATAAATATGTGGAGCTTGACAGGAAGACAAGAAAGAGGTTGGCAAAAGCTGAAAAGTTTTTGAAAGCCGGAAAACTGGACGATGCAGAAAAACTGTTGAACGAAATTAAATCGGAGCATCAGGAATTGCCATCTGTTTACGTAAGCCTTGGAAATATCTATCTGAAAAAGAAAGATTATGGAAATGCCTACCAGTCTCTTGCGAAAGCATTTCAGCTTGGAGAGCAAAACCCGGGCCTGTGCATGACTGCGGCTAAAATTGCCTTCAGCACTCATAAGTTCAACGAAGTATTACCATATCTCAAGGCAATCCTGAACCAGAAACCGGACGACCTGAATGCGTTGTACTTAGGCGGGGTCTGCCGGTATAACCTGCACCGGTTTAAGGAAGCTGAAAGGTTTTTTGACCGTTACTTGAAGGTTAAAAAGGGAGATTCCCATGAAGTGAGTTTTCTATACGTTTACGGTATGACTGAGATGGCGTTGAAACATAACGCTAAGGCGGCACAATATCTGGATCTGGCATATCGGGGTGGCCTGAAAGCGGATGCGAATTACCTGAAGAATCTTGCAGGACTTTATCTGTCTGTGAAAAACAAGAAAGATGCCAAAAGAATTTTGAATGACTTGCTGACAAAGTTTCCTCAATTTGATGGGAGGAAAGAATCTCAAAAGGTGTTTGATTCATTGTAATTTTTTCTGCAGATTTGTGAAATTTAAAGGGAGGCAATCTGTCTCCCTTTTTTTGTTTTGAATTCTTTCGTTGCTTAATCCTGAGGTTTTTGAATTTTGTAATCCAAAATCTTTTTTCGTAGAGTTGTGGGAGAAATTTCCAGTTTCCGTGCCGTAAGGCTGATGTTCCACTTGTAGAAATCGAGGGCGGCTTCAATATGTAGTTTTTCCACTTCAAAAAGAGGGAGAATCTGACCCGGAATGTCATGGTTGAAATTCGAACGAATGGCATTTCGGATATCCGTCCCTGAGAGAATACCGGTGCTTGAGGCGATTAGTGCCCGGGCAATGATATTTTCCAATTCACGAACATTGCCAGGAAAGCTGTGTTCCATAAGGGCGTCCAGTCCTTTCTGCTCAATACCGACAACAGATTTATGGGTGGAAAGTGCGTGTTTCTGAAGGAAATGAGCCGCCAGAACAGGAATGTCATCCTGTCTTGCACGGAGTGGCGGGATAACAATTTCACCCACTGAAATGCGGTAGAATAAGTCATCCCGAAATGTCCCTTTTCTTACCATGTCCTGAAGGTTACGATGGCTTGCGGCGACAATTCGAGCACGCAATTTAACCGGTTGGTTTCCGCCGACCCGTTCAAATTCCTTTTCCTGCAGGACCCGGAGCAACTGGGCCTGAAAATCCGGGGGAATTTCACCGATTTCATCCAGAAAAAAGGTACCATCTCCGGCAAATTCCAGTTTACCGATTCTTCTTCCCTTTGCCCCGGTAAAAGCACCTTGTTCGTGTCCGAATAGTTCGCTGGCGAGGAGTGTGGGTACAATGGCGGCGCAATTCACGGCAACAAACGGTTCTGTCGGAGTCCCGGCTGTGTGAAGCGCCCGTGCAATGAGCTCTTTCCCGGTACCGCTTTCTCCCTGAATAAATACCGGAAATCGATTCTGAGAAAGTCGGCCCACTTGCTTAATGACTTCCAGTATTTCCCGGCTGGCACCCACAATGCTGTGGGGAGATGTCAAATAATCCGGAGAATCAGCCACTACTGCGGCGTTCTTGGATACCTGCAGTTGCGCCTTCTTAATGGCGATGAACACATCCTCCATGTTCAGCGGCTTGCGGATGTAATCCAAGGCGTTTCGCTGCATTGCTTCAATGATAAGGGAGGTATCCTGTCTGCCTGTAATCATAATGACAGGGATAAGGGGAGCCTTTTTCTGGAATTCTGAAAGGAGATCCAGGCCATTGGCATCCGGCAGAGTTATATCCAGGAATATAAGATCGGGGGAAGTACTGTCAAAAAGGGTGGAACCGGCTGAAGCAGTCTGTGCTGTTTGTACGGTATGCTCTTTCTGTTTCAATTGGAGTTGAAGAGAGCGACAGATGCTCTTGTCGTCATCAATTACAAGAATCTTACTCATGTCAGTTGATTCTCCTGTGGAATGCAGAACACAAATCGTGCTCCCCCACCTTCCATATTTTCAGCAGTGACAGTGCCGCCATGGAGCCGGGCGATTTTTCGCACATTGGCGAGCCCCAGCCCGGTTCCGTTTTCTTTGCTCGTAATGAAGGGTTTGAAGATTTCTTCCACAATAGCTGAAGGTATTCCCGGCCCTTCATCCGTCACAGTGAAGCAGAGTAAAGCAACTTCTGTACGGGTGGAAATAGTGACAGTCGTGCCCTTGGGTGCTGCTTCAACCGCATTCCGCAACAGGTTGACAATAGCGCGAAACAGAAGTTCTCTGTCACCTGAAACGGTTGTTTCAGGCGAAGCAATCGATGTTTGAATGTGGACGCCTTTTTCTGCTGTCATTGCAAGGACCTGTGTCACACAACTCTCCAGAAATTCATCTATTTTGAAATGAACGCGGTGTAATTCCATCGGTTTTCCGTAACTCAGAAGTTCTGTCAACATATTTTCAAGACGGGCTGCCTGGGAAAGTGCAATTTCAGAGAGCTCCAGATAATCCGGGTCGGTTTTAACCTTTTCCCGAAGTGCCTGAAGGTTCATCTTGACGGAGGAAAGGGGGTTTCTCATCTCGTGGACAATACTTGAGCTGAGTTCGCCAATGGCGGCCAGTGAGGCGGAATGCGCAACTTTCTGTTGGAGTGTATTCAGGTTATTCATCATGCGATTGAATGCCTGGGCCACATCTGCCGCCTCTCTTCCGGGAAGGGGTGGGACTCGGTTCGCGATCTGGCCGGAAGCGATGCTATTCGCAGTTCCAGCCAGTGTTTTCAGGGGTCGGGAAATTCTTGCTGCCATTTTAATTGCAATAAAAAGGACCAGCACAAAAACAAGTATACCCGTAAAAATTGCGCGATTTTGCAGAATGTTGAGCCATTTGAAAGTGTCTGAATAAGACGTAATCAGGAAAATTCGCCAGTTCAGAGTTGAGATTTTCATGCTGGAAACCAATATCTTACCGGTATCCGGGAAGAACATAACCTCAGGGGTGGATGTTTCTTGAGGGAGTCTGGCCAGTATTGCTTTAATCATGGAATCCGGCTGACTGATATGGGCAGTTCCCTTTTCCCACTGAATTGACTTTCCGGAGTTGGACACAAGTATGATACGTCCCGAAGGGCCAATCCCGGTTAACTCAGACAGGATGGGTTTGACGATGGGCACCAGGTTCAGGGTGCCGGTAATGAATCCCCGGTTTCCGGTATTCTGTCCAGTCAGGGGGCAGCCGGTAAGAATCTCAGGGCCGTTTCTGTTGTTCACAAGATTGGAAAAAACAAGGCCGGATGCTGTTTCAAGAGATTTCCTGAATGTTTCCGGGAGATGAACAGGGGAAGACATAGGGCGTGCGCTTCCGGTGACCTGCCAATTGGAATCAAAGGCAATCAGGTTACTGTAATATGCCTTTTCTCCCAGGGCTTCAGACAGGGGATTGCATGTGCATGACGGCGATTGGCAAGTCCCCTTGGTTGGTTCAGGAACTCCTGAGAAAGATAAGATGGACAGGAGATGAAGGTCGGAGCGAACGACATCCAGAATCCGTTCAATTTGAGCCTTTTTAGTGGAGAGAATGGCATGAAGATGGGCATCCTGTGTCTCAATAAGGGCCTGTCTGGCACAATGATACCCCTGAAAAGATACAAGAGAAATCGGGACAATGGCCAACACAATCATCCATATGAGGATGGTGTGTTGAATACGGGGTTGTTTTCGTCCCACAATTTACTCCTTGTTGGCGACTTGTCAGTATTTCAGCATATTTTGAGTAGCTTGGCAAATAAAGAGTTTCTGTTTTTGGTGTTCAGGTTGGGACCGGAGAATGGTAAAATCCCTGTATGAGACGAATGGCTAAGTTCTGGGTTGAGTTTCTGAGTACACACCGATTGCTGGTATTTGCCGGGATTCTCGCATTTACAATTGTCTGTGGCTATGGAATCAGCAGGTTGACTTACTCTAATTCCATTGCGGATTTATTGCCGGTGCATAACCGTCAAGTGAGTAATTACCTTCATGTAGTGAAAGATTTCGGCGTATCGGAAGACATTGTATTGGCTGTGCAGCAGTCGGATGGGAACGTACAGAACGAAGAAATGTTTATGGATATCTTCATGGAGATATTGAGGAAGGATAAAAGGTATCATTCATTGCTTCATGGTGTAGATTGCAACCTGTCGGGAAAACTGAAACTGATTTTTAACCCCTTTTTCCTGAGTCATGTCAGTTTGTTAATTCCCGAAAAGGAATTACCTGCCTTTGTAAAGACGATGGAACCCGAAACCATGAAATCCATTATCTTTAAGAACAGGGAGCTTCTGGAGACCGGAACGGGGAGTGCATTACTTGTGGAACAGGACCCGTTGAGGCTCCTGGGTATGCTATCATCCCTCTCTTCCCAGATGAAAGGCAAGTACGCACTTGATTTTCCTGATGGCTATTACGCATCCAAGGACCATACACTTTTTCTGGCATTTCTGAAGCCGACTGACAGCGCGGACAATATGGCATACACAGAAAACGTGATGCGGTACCTGATTGAAACGAGAAAAGCGGCAATGACAGCCTATCAGGAAGAACTGGACGAACCATGTCCCCTTACGGCGAGATTTACAGGCGCCCACGCCATTACCTATTTTGACCGGGAAGTAATGCAGAATGATATGACATCCACATTTCTATTGTCATTTTTTCTTGTTATTCTAACTTTTGTAATAGCGTATCGAAATCCCTTCTCCGTTGTTTACGCTGTTGTGCCGCTACTTCTCGGCGAACTGTGGACATTCGGCATGGCTTACTTCATTGTGGGTAAATTAAATATCCTGACATCTGTCAGTGCGGCCATTATTGTGGGGCTGGGTATTGATTTTGCCATCCACATTTACTCGCGTTTTCTGGATGAAACATTACAGCAACCGGATGTGCGTACGGCTTTAAATAAGACAATGTCGGAAACCGGAGCATCCACAATCGCCGGGGCGCTGACTACAGCGGCGGCTTTTTCGGCGATGAGTGTGTCTTCTTTCCGTGGCCTGCGAGAGTTTGGAATTATTTCTTCCCTCGGCATTCTTTGCACATTAGTGGCTGTATGTACCGTGCTCCCACTCATGTTTTTGATGCGGCGGAAACTATATAAGCCGAGAGGGCTTACAAGTTTCGGGCTCCATCTTTTTCATAGTGTAATTGATCGTCATTACAAGTCGGTGTTTATTATATTTACGATCATAACGGTGGCACTTTTCATTGCAGCCACGCAGTTAAGGTTTACGACGGATATGCGCCAGCTGAGAAGCAAGACCAACCCCGCTATTCGCCTGCAGACTGAGATTACGGCAAAACTGAAAGCTTCTTTTCGAGCGCTGTCGCTTATCCTTTCGGCTGAAAACGAAAATGAATTGTCAAATCGTTATGAAAAGCTGCGATCTTATCTGAACACTCAGGATATTGCAAAAGTGGAATCCGTTTATTCCATCGTTCCCCCTATAGATCGGCAGTTGAAAAACATCGGGTACCTGTCTTCCCGACCGCTTCCTGCTGAAATCAGAAACCGGTTTGAGCGCGATTTTGATGAGGCAGGGATGGTATGTGATGAGTCTTGTTTAAATTACATTGATGCATTGGGGAAAAGCCTGAAGATAAAACGCCCGCTTTCGCTTCGCGAAGTACTTCAATCGCCCATGGCGCCTCTGTTTTCAAGGCTGGTTCACGAACGGGATGGACGTGTGGAAATGATTGTAAGCATCTATCCGAAGGTGGAAACGTGGAATAAACAGAAAATGGGAATCCTAGTTCAGCGAATAGATAAATTTCTGGAGACTCAGAAATGGCAGGGCAGTTACCTCACCGGGATTGAAATTATGGTCAATGAAATCAAAAGATTGATTCGGGAAAACTTTTATATTGCCACTTTGCTTTCACTTTTCTTTGTATTTGGAATTGTTGCGGTTCATCAACGAAGTCTGCTGAAAACCGCGATGTCTTTTTTCCCTCTGGTATCCGGCATCATCTGGATGCTGGGTGTGTTGAAACTTTCCGGAAATAATATCACACTGTATAATTTTATGGCCACACCTATGATTATCGGGATTGGAATTGATCATGGCATTCACCTTCTGGACAGATTCACGGCCGGGAAGACTGGTGACATTGCGGATACAATTATTCACACAGGCAAGGCCATTACCCTGACCTCAATTACCACCGTTTTTGGGTTCGGATCACTGTTCATCGGACATTTTGAGGGGTTTGTCAGTCTGGGCTTTACAAGTATTCTCGGGGTCATATTCTGTTGGGCGAGTGCTCTTTTCTATTTCCCCAGTTTTCTCAAGCTTCTGCATGTCCATCTGGACAGCCTGAGAATGGATGGGAAAATATGAGGATTTCGCCTCTACCTTCAAAGTGCCACGTCCATTTTGTCGGTATTTGTGGTACCGCAATGGGAAATGTCGCCGTTGGGATGAAGGAAAAGGGATTCAAAGTTACAGGTTCAGATAAAGACATTTATCCGCCAATGAGTGATGTACTGAAAGGGAAGGGGATTCCCGTCCAATCTTTCTGTATAGCCAACACAAGAGATCCGGACCTTTTTGTAATTGGGAACGCCATAGCCCGGGGTAATGTGGAGGTGGAGGATATCCTGAATAACCGGAAACCTTTCTGTTCCCTGCCGGAATTGCTTGCCAATGTTTTCATTGAGAATCGACGTTTGATAATGGTAACCGGGACACACGGGAAAACGACAACCACTGCTCTGATATTTCATATTTTGAAAGAAAATCATCTCAATCCTTCCGGTATGATAGGCGGGGTAATACGGGGACAGGAAAGCGGGTTCGCCTGGTCGCAGAAAGGTGAAGTATTTGTTATGGAAGGAGACGAATACGATACGGCTTTTTTTGACAAGACATCAAAATTTTTGAAGTTTTCTCCTGATATTCTTGTCGTCAATTCCATTGAATTTGACCATGCGGATATTTTTGATTCAGTTGCGGACATTGAAAAAGCGTTCCGGTTTCTTTTGCGCAGAACTCCAGGAAATGCGCTTGTATTTGCAAACGGAGATGATAACAGGGTAATGGCACTGAGACCACATTCCCACTCCAGATTTATAAGTTATGGTTTTGGTCAGCCAAATGGATATCGAATCTTATCTATCGGATATGATACCGGGAAAATGAAGTTGCAGATGCAAACGGAGGACCAACAATTGTCTTTGATTTCCGATTTACCCGGAGGGCATAACGCAATGAACATCGCCGCAGCCTGTGCAGTGTGCCTGGCCCTTGGGGTGCCTGTGAGAGGCCTGGAGCGGGCTGTGGCGACTTTT
Organism: Acidobacteriota bacterium; assembly: GCA_013151025.1. Taxonomy (GTDB): domain Bacteria; phylum Acidobacteriota; class Holophagae; order Thermotomaculales; family Thermotomaculaceae; genus UM-FILTER-49-7. Next base: position 13,351 of record JAADJC010000074.1, on the reverse strand, counting down.
CCCGGTGTTAGACGAAGGTTTGAGCAACATGCGTTCAATAAAGCCACAGGAACCCGTGTGATTGAGGATTTCGCTCACCACCCAACCGCCGTTGCAGCAACCATCCGGGGGGCAAGGGACATGTTTCCGGAAAGTCGGATATTGGCATTTTTCGAACCGGCAAGCAATACTATGCGAAGGGGGGAGATGCGGCAAGAGCTGGTCAACTCTCTGGAACTGGCTGATATCGCTTTTCTCCTCCCGGTACCGGAGGGAAGAAGAGAATTGGCACAGAGGGTAGAATTTGTGCCTGTGGGTGAATTGACAGAAACCGTAATCGGGTTAAACGGAGATGAGGATATGGAATTTCTCCTTGAACAGACCATTCAGGACGGGGATGTCATTTTGTTAATGTCCAACGGAACCGGCCAGTGGGTATTACAGAAGGCAGTCTCTATTGTTAATTCTGATTCCAGGAAGAAGAGGGGATGAGCGCCATGATGGGGAACAGACGAACTTTTCAGTTCCTGCACACACTTGAAGCTTTCTTTGTGGCATCACACAAGCATTATGGAGAGATATTGCATGGTCATAATTTCCGATGCCGAATCAAGGTGATATTTGATCGGCCGGCGTTTACCCGGACCTGTTTCAAACAGGTCATTCGGGGCCTGGATTACCAGCATTTGAACCGGTTTCCCTATTTCCGAAGATTCACACCGTCTACCGAGAATATTGCTCAATTTATCGCAGAAAGTATGGCCGGTCTGGGATGTGATGTGAGGGAAGTGGAGGTTTTTGAAACGAATGAGTGCAGCGGAGGGGTGGCAATATGTGGCAGTTGATTGGGATGTTCGGTGGCCTGGCGGCATTGACGGTAATCGCGGGCTATTATCTCGCGTGTCTGGGAGATACAATTGCTGAAGAGACTGGTTTCGGTCACAATATTGTAGGTTTTGTGCTCCTTGCGGCGATTACTTCCCTTCCTGAATTGTCGACATCCATTACCGGAGCCTCATTGGGCCAGGCGGAGCTTGTGTTCGGGAATATGGTAGGCTCGAATATTTTTAATATATTGATCATCGGTTTGATTTTAATCGGAATGGGACGGAAAATCCGGGCCGACGATCATGTGAGAAACATTCTTTCCGGTGCCATGGGAATTGCAATGGCAGGAATTGCCGGAATGTTGATTGTTCTGAAGGCCGGTTATTCGGGGATTGTACTTATCGGGGCTTATCTCGTTATGATGGTCATTCATTACAGGTTCGAAAGAAAAAAAATATTCAGCCTGGAAGGGCCTGCTCCAGCCTTTCACTTTCAAAAACTGGCACCGGTTTATCTGAAATTTCTATTTTTTTCTGTAATCATTGTCATTACCGGATATTTGATGACAGGCATTTGTGACCGGATTGCAGTCACCCCGTTTCATGTGGGTGAAAAGACTCTGGTTCTTGGAAGAACCTTTGTGGGTCAGATGTTTCTTGCTGTGGCTACTTCACTTCCGGAGCTGATTGTCTCTTTCAGCGCCGTAAAACTGGGGAAGATTGATATGGCGTATGCCAATGTCTTTGGAAGCAATATTTTCAATATGTCAATTCTGGGGATTTCTGCGCTGGTGTACAGGGGGAACATGTTTGCAGATGTGGGAATTCATATATATTTTTCCTTCTTTGTATTTATCCTTATGGTCTCAATTGCAATTATTTCACTGAAGTACAAAATGCAAAATAAGATAAGGTGGGATGGCCTGGCCATTCTTGGTCTTTTTCTGCTCAATGCTCTCTATCTGTTCAATCGGTAATAAAAAAAAGCCGCCCATAAAGGCGGCTTAGATTTACATGTTAAGCAAAAATCTACTACTCTTTAACGACCCAGACTTTTGTTTCTACCTTGACTTCAGGGTGAAGGTGGATGATAACCGGGAATGTTCCCAGTTTCTTGACCGCTTCGGGAAGCTCAATCTTACGTTTGTCAATTTCCAACTTCTCTACAGCGAGAACATCAGCAATGTCCTGTGTGGTCACGGAACCGAATAAGGCTTCAGACTCACCTGCTTTCTTTGCTACACTGATGGTCATTTTTTCAATAATGTCTTTCAGTGCGGTGGCGGCTTCCACTTCTTTCTGGTTCTTAAGTGCCCAGCTCTTTTTCTCCAGCTCAATTTGTTTCAGATTGCCGTTGGTCACCTGGACTGCCAATCTCTTGGGAAGGAGAAAGTTGCGGGCGTATCCATCTTTAACTTTGATGATTTCTCCACGGTTGCCAAGTCCGGTTACGGTTTCTTTTAGAATTACCTGCATGATCGGAACCTCCTAACATTTCACATCAGGTTTAATCTTATAGCAGAAACCGTGTCTGACGTCAAACGATTTCAGGCTTCAGGAATGCACTTCCGTCTGTGCCAGAGGTAGAATTCGTGGGTTGAGTAGTTCAATGAGTTTATCCGTCTTTAAGGCGATAATACATCCCCTGCTTCCGCCGTTGATAGCGACTGTGATGTGAGGTTTCAACTGTTCTTCCATCAGTATGGGAAGTGTCTTTCGTGATCCGAAGGGACTGATTCCACCTACCTGGTACCCTGTCAGCCGTTCCGCTTCACTTACAGATGCCATTCGAAGACGTTTGACACCAGTCGCCACTGCCGCCTTTTTCAAATCCAGCTCGAGATGGCCCGGCATCAGTACAAAAAAATACTGAGTGCGGGTAGTGTCTCCCACCACCAGGGTTTTAATCATTCTCTCCAGGGGAACCCCGGTGGCTTCAGCGGCAAATTCAGCGCCTTTCTTTTCATGAGAGTAGGTATACACTTCAAAGGGGAAATGAAACTGTTCAAGATATGTAATGCCTCTGGTTTTCACTGTTTTTTCTTCCTCCTGTTATTCTCCTGTTCCGGTGTTCCCCGTCGACTCTTGAATACAAGGCGAACAGGGACATCTTTCAGTTTGAATTCACTTCTCAAGCTATTTTCCAAATACCGTTGATAGGAGAAATGGGGTTGTTTTTTCGAATTTGTAAAAATCGTGAAGGTCTGGGGCATCGTGCCGGTCTGGGTAATGTAAAAGAACTTTAGAAATCGACCGCTTTGGGTGGGAGGCGCGTGCTTCTGTGTAGTATCTGCCAGAAATTGATTGAGTTTGGATGTGGATATTTTCTGTGTTGCCTGTTCGGTAATCCGATCAATCAGGGGCAGAATCCGGGTGACACGCTGGCCGGTCTTAGCAGAAATGAAGAGGATTGGCGCATATTTAAGAAACTTCATCCGCTGGCGCATCTGTTCTTCGTATTTTTTTACGGTCTGGGTATCTTTTTCAACAAGATCCCACTTGTTAAAGAGGATAATCACATTTTTGTAGAGATTGTGTGCGTAACCGCTGATATTGGCATCTTGAAGGGAAGTATCCTGGCTGGAATCAATAAGCATCAGGACGAAATCTGATTTTTCAATATTCTTCTGAGCATATAAAACGCTGACTTTTTCTATAAAATTGCTGATTTTGGCTTTTCTTCGGATTCCGGCTGTGTCAATGATGTGGAATGTGCGCCCGTGGTATTTCAGTTTTGCGTCTACTGCGTCCCGGGTGGTGCCCGGCAAATCGGATACAAGGGAACGGTCTTCTCCCAGAAGGCGGTTCAGGAGCGATGATTTGCCTACATTTGGTTTTCCGATAATGGAAATGGCATATTCAACGGGAAGTACTGAGGCCATCTCTTCCGGGAGAGCTTCTTCATCTTCCTGGAGAGTTTTTTCATCTTCAGGAATGGGTTCCAGTTGAAGCATCTTCATGATCTCTTCTTTCAATTGGCCCATTCCATCTCCATGGGCGGATGAAATAGGAATCATTTCCGGAAAACCCAGTTGATAAAAGTCTGAAATGTTATGGATGGCACCTTTTATATCCACCTTGTTTGCCGCAAGAATAACCGGCCTTGCCGCCTTGCGAACCACATCTGCGACCTCAATATCCATGGCAGTAAGCCCCTGATCCGCATCTACCATCATGACGATGAGATCGGATTCCCTCAGTGCGGTAAGGGTCTGAGTACGCATCTGCGAGAGGATGTAGTCAGATGTGGAGGGTTCCAGCCCTCCGGTGTCTGTCAGGAGGATGCTAACACCGGTGTCCAGTTCCAACTCATGGAAAATACGGTCCCGGGTAACGCCGGGCATATCATTTACAATGGCTTTTCGTTTTCTTATCAGCCGATTGAACAAAGTGGATTTACCAACATTCGGTCTGCCGATAATCGCAATTACGGGGAGTTTTTTCACTTACATACCCTTTCGTGACCAGAGAGGTGGATCCGGAAAGATGGTGTTACCAGCATTTCCCGAGTTTTTTGCCGCCAATGAGGTGAAAGTGCAGGTGGGGTACTTCCTGTCCGCCATCTGCGCCGTTGTTGATAAAAATTCGATAGCCGGTATCGGAAATTCCAAATTGACGGGCCAGTTTCTGCATAACCTGGAAAATCTCACCGACCAGAGGTTGATCGTAAGTTTCCATTTCATTTGTGGATTCAATATGCTTTCTCGGAACAACCAGAATGTGCACAGGTGCCACAGGATTGATATCTTTGAAAGCGACAAGATTTTCATTTTCAAAAACGAGATCAGTGGGGATTTCTCCCCGAACAATTTTACAGAAGATACATTCCATTCTCTTCTCCTTTTCCCGGAAATGCTATCAGCATCGATCGCTTTTGTCAACGGGGGCTGATGCTGATGCGGGGTTATCCCCTTATGACTGATATAAAAGCAGTCAAAGTGTCTTTCAATTTACTGTATCTGCGAGTTTGCTCCGTACGTTCTCCCTTTCGAAGCTCAGGGGCAAGTGCGGGCCAGTTGACCAGTCCGGACCGGTTCATCCATTGATGTCCGGTCTGGTAGTAAAATTTGTTGATAGATTCTTTTCTTGTGATCTCTCCCATAGTATGGAGAAGTTTTCCACGGGTAAGAATTGAAGGTAGAATATTGGGGGGGAGTGTCTCATTTTGCCGGGAAATGGAATAGTAGCTTTCAAGTATTGTGTAATATGCTTCCAGGTAAGACAGAATGCAACCTGAAATATTTCTTAAAACAAAGGAAGATTTGCTATCGATGCTGAATTTTTCCCCCTCTCTCGTCAGCAGTCCAAGCTCTTCGAGAAGGGAGAGCTCCCGATGGATGTTCTCAGGAAGAGGCGCATCGGTTTCGTAAACAAATTCCATTTGAAAAAGTTCGTGTAAAAAATTATATTCTGTTGCTAACTCATCGAATGTAAAGGATGATTTCTTTATCTTTAGGATGGATGATGCGACAAAGGATACATCAATAAAGTGGTTAATGATATTATTTTTGTAGTACTCCATGTAGCTTCTTCTGGATTCAACAGGATGATAAATCACCTGGTTGTCAATGGTATGTTCCTCAATTTTTTCAGACTTCACCAGGTAATTCAGTACCTTGAGGATGGCTTCGTCAATGGCTGTTGAGAGTTCCGCGACAGGTACTGAGCGGGACTTAAAAAAGCGAAGGGCATAGTCAAGCCTCATCATCAGCCCGTCACGGGTCATTCCCCTGCGCACATTTGAGAGAAAGAGAATGGAAACCAATGCAATTGGTGTAACGAGGGTGCTTTTTTGTATTTCACGAATCACACGATATCCCATCTGATTGGTGAAATCACGGAACTCTTTGTCATTCAGTTGATCTAATTGGATGCCTTGTTCCAATAAGTAATCGGATAACATGAACATTTTTCCGAAATTCATGTATACCTTGCCAAAATTTTTCCCCAGAAGTCTGGCAGTTTTCAGAACGGAGCGGGCATTCTCTTTTTTCTTGACAGCGCCTTCAGCTTCATGAAGATAGGATCCGGTCTCAAATAGTTTTCCGTAAACGATGGAGAGTGGAACAAAAAGCAGGTCTTTTATATCGCCGTTCCTGACTGCGGTAAGATTTATCGCCATGAGTCCTGTTTTGGGGTGGAGAAGCTTTCCTGTTCGACTTCTGGTTCCTTCCGGGAAAAACTCCTGTGGGATTTTATCTTTAAGGATTCTTCGAACATATGCCTCCAATACAAAGGGATAGAGCTTGTCACCTTTGAAAGTGCGTCGGATAAAATAGGCGCCGGATCGCCTGAAAATAGGCCCCATTGGCCAGAACGAAAGGTTAATCCCGGCCGCAATAAACGGCAGCATCAGGTTGTTCAGATTAAACAGATAGGAAACGATGAGATAATCAGCATGGCTTCGGTGACAGGGCATAACCAGTGCTGGCGCTTTGCGGGAGAGAATACGATACTGTTCCATTCCCTCTCGGTCAATCCAGAATCCTTCAATAATCTTCGGCCATGCCCAGTCAAGAACGGCACGAAATTTCATGACTGTGGATTTCTTGAAATCTGCAGCCATCTCATAAAGAATTTTTTCAGCCTTCTTAAGTAATTTTGCCTGCTTTTCTTCATCCCCACCGGAAAGGATGGCCACTTGCTTGATGAATTTCCTGTCTTTCAGAACCTTCTGGGAAACATGAGCACGGCTTCTCATGGGAGGCCCGGTAACGGCGCGTTCCATTCTGGCAAGGGATCGGAAAAGGCGACTTCGCAACTGCTGATCACCAGTTTTACTGTCAGTACTTGAAAACTCGGGAGTATAGGGTGTACCAATTTCAAATGCGATGTTTTTGGGACGGAACAACAGCATATAACGATTGTACAGTTCGGAATGATAGCGATGTTTTCCAGCAAATAACGGGTGTTTGGTGATGGGCATAGGATACTTATTCCAGATAATGCATATGGGAATCAGGACAATTGTTTTGCCTTTTTTTTTCACCAGTTCTAACAATCGGCTGAAAAAGGGAGGTGTCTTTTGAAATGGTTCCTGAGGTTGAAGAATGGCGAGAACGGGCTGTTCTGGTTTCCAGTCATTTGCCCGGAGAAGGGCTTTTTCACCGTCCTTCGCGTTTGTTGTTGTAAAAGAGGGGAAAAACTGGAGATTTTTTCCAATACTTTCCTCAATGACCCATTGTAGAAAGCGTTTTTCCAGCGGGCTGTCATATTTGAGGATAAATATAACGAGACTGTCCGGTGCCTTTATATTTTTCGAAATAAGTTGCAAGACATGATCTGTGATTTGAAGCCGTGAAAAGATTGTTTTCTTCTTCTGTCTCATAGTTATGATATTGTACCACAACCAGGGAAATGTTTGATGAAATTCAACCCTTGAGTTTGACGGACAAAGGAATTGGCAGGTATTGACATGATAGTAAAAAAAGTCTGTGACCTTACAAGTCTAAAAAAGGGTAGGGCAACAGTTTTCCGGGTGTCGGGAAAGCAAGTTGCCGTGTATTTTGACGGTAAAGAAATATTCGCATTTTCACCCTTTTGTCCCCATGCACGGGCCAATCTGACGAAAGGTACTTTTCAGGGGCACGAAGTGCGGTGCCATTGGCACGGTTGGCGGTTCAATATTAAGGATGGGGAAGGGTTGAACAATGATGCCAATCTTAAAACATACCCGGTAACTGTTCAGGATGGGGAAATATTTGTCGATTTTGAAGAACAACAGGCGGAAGGCAACTCAATCGACAACGAAGATCTTTTTATGTCTGAAATCAAATGGAAAGAATAATGGGGTTTAATCCGTCTTGTATTTAAAGGCTTTCAAAAGTATTTCGCTCTTTTTGACTGCTTTTTGAAGCCACTGGTCGTACAGGCTTTCTTTTCGGTTATCGTCAAGGGTTCCCGTTTCCGGCAGGATGGCTGAGCGTTTTTTCTTGACAAAATCACCCAACACCAATGCCGTGGCGACGGAAACATTAAAACTTTCAGTAAAGCCATACATGGGGATGATAACCTGAGAATCTGCCAGTCGGCAAATTTCTTCTGATGCCCCGGCATGTTCGTTTCCCATCACTACGGCGATTTTAGAATCCGCGAAAACTTCGAAATCATGGACAGGAACCGCTGTTTCCGTCATCTGCGCTACGACTATCTGAAATCCTTCCTTTCTGAGGTAGTTGGTACATGCACGGACATTTTTGTGGGTGTGGATTGAAATCCATTTGTCGCTGTACTTTGTGACCTTGGCGCTCAGATCCAGTGCTGTGTCTTTTTCAATAACATGAATATCCTGAATGCCCAATGCCTCCACCGTTCGGACGATGGCCCCCATGTTGTGGGGATCAAAGAGATTGTCCAGAACCACGGCGATATCTCCCAGTCTGGCGTTCAATATATTTTCCAGGTTTTCAATTCGTTGCTGAGAAAGCAGGGCCTGCAAAAAACTGCGTTGCTCAAGGGTAAGTTCCGGTAATACAGTCATTTCCTTTCCGCCTCTTGTCTGATAAGTGGATTGTACCATGAATTTGGATGGTTAGATAAGGAAGATGGAAAGAGTATAAGTTGTAATTATTGAATAAAAAAGCCCCCCTCGTGTGAGGGGGGCTTCAGGTCTATACTGAAACGACTTCGTTTACTTCCGGGACTTCCTCCCGCATACGCTCTTCAATAAAAAGTTTCAGTGTCATTGTGGACATCGGGCACCCGCCGCAAGCACCCAGAAGTTTTACGTAAACGACGCCATCTTCAAACTTGACGAGTTCGACATCGCCGCCATCCATCTGTAGGGCGGGGCGAATGTTATTCAAGGCCTGTTCAACCTTTTGTGTTGTTTCCATTTGTTCCTCCTGTTACTGTCGCACAGTCTTATGAAAGGGTATCCGCAAGGATGTCAATTCCCTTGTCAATGGTTTCAGCATCGATGGTCAGTGCCGGTCGGAACCGGATGGACTGATCTCCGCATTTAAGAACAGCCAGGCCCTTTTCAAAACAGGCAGAGGCTACGTTGTTTCGTATTTCCGGTGTCGGCAGGTCAAAAGCCGCGAAGAGGCCACGGCCGCGGATATTTGTAATGGCGGTCCTGGCGGCTTCTCCGACCTCGTGAATCCGTTTCAGAAGATGATCTCCCATTCTGGCCGCATTTTCCACCAGGTTTTCTTCATGGATGATTTCCAGAATCCGCTGGGATCGAACCATGTCGGTAATGTTTGCGCCCCAGGTGGAGTTGATCCTGGAAGATATCTTGAAAACTGAATCCACGTCGTTCAGTTTGTCTGTTGCCATAATTCCGCAAACCTGAACCTTTTTACCAAAGCAAGCGATGTCAGGCTGGATTCCGAAATGTTCAAATGCCCACATTTTGCCCGTGGCGCCCAGGCCTGTCTGAACTTCATCAACGATGAACAGCATTTCATTTTCTTCTGTGATTTCACGAAGCGCCCGTAGAAATTCACCCCGGAAGTGGTTGTCTCCACCCTCTCCCTGAATCGGTTCGATAATCAAAGCTGCAATGTCATCTTTGTTGTTTTGAATCGCATCCTTGATCTCGGCCAATGTCTGGGCTTCCCGTTTTTCCACGTCTTCGATACTTTCTGCGGTGAGAGGGAAGTGGATTTTCGGATTACTGACTCTGGGCCAATCAAACTGGGGAAAATATTTGGTTTTGGTGGGGTCCGTGTTGGTCAGGCTCATGGTGTAGCCGGTGCGGCCGTGGAAGGCCTGGCGGAAATGAAGAATTTTCATTCCCTTTTCTTCCTGATATCCCTTGGCAAAGTTTTTCCGGACTTTCCAGTCAAAAGCGGCTTTCAGGGCATTTTCAACTGCCAGCGCGCCGCCGTCAATAAAGAAATAGTTGTTAAAATCGGGATGGGCGCCCAATTTTGAGAATGTATCCACGAAATCTGCCATCCAGGTCGTGTAGATGTCTGAATTGGCAACTTTGTGAATGGATACTTCTTTCAGAGCATCCAGAAATTGCGGATTTCTCATTTTGGGATGGTTAAATCCCAGCGGCAATGATGCAAAAAATGCATAAAAATCAATGAATTCCTTCCCGTCTCTTGCATCCACCATCACGCAGTCGTGGCTTTTTTCAAGATCCAGAACAATATGATAACCGTCCACAAGCATATGCCTGCTCAAGCTGTTCAGTACATCGTTTGGTTGCACGTTCGTATTTGCCATGGTCAAAAACCCTCCTAAAATTCATGCCCAACCATATTATCCGACACCCTGAAGGAGGTCAACAGATTTAAGCCCTATTTTTTCTTTTCTCTGAGTGTGCAGGGCAGGGGAGTTTCTTGTTCATGCGATTTTTAAAAAAAGGGGCTTTCGCCCCCTTCATTGGAATACAGTCAGAACAGAAATTGACTATTGAATAATCGTCATTTCTTTCAGCAGGTTCTGTGCGTTGGAGAATTTGGCCAGAATGAAAACCATGTAGTCGGCGTCGGCCACAATGCTTCGGGTCAGCGCAGGGTTGAAGTAGTAATCAGCTGATATGGATTCGTAGTTCCCATCAAACAACAGACCGATAAGTTGTCCCTTTCCGTTGAGGGTAGGGGAGCCTGAATTGCCGCCGGTTGTGTCGTTGTCTGTGAGGAAATCCACCGGTACATTGCCACCAAGTGCCGGATCGCCGTATGTACCGAAATCCTTGTCCCGGTAGAGTTCCAGGAGTTTTTTCGGACTGGCAAAGGGTGTTTTCCCTGTTTCTTTTTCCACAACACCTGCAAGGGTGGTGAAGGGACGGTACCAGATTGCTTCTTTCGGGCTGTACCCCATGATTGAACCGTAGGTGAAACGCATGGTGCTGTTGGCATCCGGGTAGAGTTCGTTGTTGCTGTACGCGTGGATCAAGTCGATTAGCTGAGGTTTCAGTCGGGACAGTGCCCCCGCCAGGGACTCGTTCTGATCCCGCAATGCCTTGATTTCATCGGCAAAATCCCCACCAAACTTCAGGAGTGGATCATTGACTTTTGCCAGTTCTTTTTTGTTCATGGCGAAATATTTCATCCGGGTAACCATATTGGCGAGCCCGGTGGCGGCATACATATCCTCTACCTTTTTGTCAATCGCGCTGCTCAAATTGGCTTCCGGAACGGTTTTGAAGGCCTTCTTGAATGTTTCCGGCCACTGATTTTTTGGGAGCTTCGCCATCTGGTGCAGAAAGTACTTCATCAGGGTGATGTCGCTTTCAACGAGGAGATTCCGCTGCATGGACTTCAGCCGCATTTGAAGCCGGGGGATATTTCGGTCCATGTATGCCGGATCCCGTTTCAGGTCCGGTTTGGCCTTTTCTTCCGCCCAGCGGGTGAGGGTTCCGGCGGTTGAGAATGTCGGAATCAACCGCATGTAGCCCATAATTGTAAGCTTGTTTGCGATGGGTTTAATCTTGTCATTCACGTTGTCGATGGACTGAATCAGGCCCTTGTATTGGGATCCGCTTTTGCAGGTCTCAATCCACTTCTGCAAATCAGCATCCCGCTTTTGAAAAAGGACAACTGCTTCGTCACGACGAAGCCCGTCATAGACCCCCTGGTAATACTTCATGGAGTTATTCAGCATCTTCACCCAGAATGCCACGCGGATTTGATTGGTTTTGCTTTCACTGCCAATTTTGTTCAATTTGTCGATAATATCATTAAAGAGCTGGAGGCGAAGGGGGATCTGTTTGTTCAGGTAAAAATCCAGTTGATTCGATGTCATATAGCGATTTGTGGAGCCGGGAAAACCGAGAATGAAGGTGAAATCCCCTTTTTTCAGCGGCTTGATTGAAATGGCGAGGAAATGGTCCGGGTGATAGGGGACATTGTCCTTGCTGTAGGCCGCCGGGTTGCCATCGGGTCCGACATACGCACGGAGAAACGAAAAGTCACCGGTGTGGCGCGGCCATTCAAAGTTATCTTCGTCTCCGCCGAATTCCCCGATTGCTGCCGGGGGCGCATATACAAGACGGATATCCCGGAGGCGCAATTTTGTAAAGAGAAGATACTGACGGCCCTGGTACATGGACGCCACAGACGCACGGAGATGGGGATTGCTTTTTTCCACATCGGATTCGAGCCTTTTGATCGCATCTTCAATAGCTTTAAAGCGGGCTTTGTCTGTCATCCCCTTTTTCACAGCCTTGTTGATTGTACCCGTCACGTCTTTTACACTGAGAATAATGTCCGCATGATATCCCGGCGCCGGCAACTCTTTGTCAAAGGAGGGCGCGTAGAAACCATTGGTTATATAGTCATGGGTTTTGTCGGCATTGTACTGAATCGCACCATAGGCAACATGGTGATTGGTGACGATGAGTCCGTCTTTTGAGACGAAGGAGCCACTGCCCCCGCCCAGGCTGACCACGGCCTTGGAAACATTGTCCCGGATTTCGGACAATGGAATCTGAAGGCCCATTTTTTCCAGTTTTTTCTGGTCCAGGTTGTGAAGTTCGTTGAGCGGGAACATTCCCTCAACGGCGAACGACGCAACGGTGGCAAATACAACGAATAAAATCATCAAACTCTTTTTCATACAAAAGCTCCTCTTCTTGAATTGGTCAACTACCAGATTATTATACCTGTGTATTGGTGATAGGTTTCAAGATTCTGGCATTATTGCCGGGAAATGCGGGTCCTGATTCTCTGAACAGACGTTAATCGCTGTTTTAACGAATGCCACTTGTTAGACATTCTCTTCCTTGTTATAATCGTACAAACTGGAGGGATGAATGAATTTAAAGCAGGCGAAGGTTTTTGGGGCGGTTATTGATATTTTTCTGCCCTGTCTTTATGTAATGATGGTCTTCTTTATTCAACCGTTCATCAGGCCAATTGCGTCAGAGCCGTATGTCAATGGCGTCGGGTATCTATTTAGTGCAGTTGTCCTGCTTACGCCGTTAGCGGCGCGAAAGTTATACCTGAAAGGGGGATGTACACTTCAATTCCGTCTGGTTGTTTATGCGGCATATCTCTTGCCGGCTACGCTGGGACTTGTGTATTTCCTGATTGGAGGAGTTATGAGATATGTTATTGGATTTATGCTATTTACAGTGGCATATTATCTATTATTGGACAAGCTGGTCTTCGGGGAAGGGCATGATGAAAATCCGTGACATTTTCTTTTTGCTTGCATTGTTGTTCCTGTTAACAGCAGGAATGTCCTGTGGGAAGGGGGAAAATGCCGATGGAAATACGTCTATAAAGCCTTCCATAACATCTTCGGAAGCATTTCAACCGGTGGACGGGGATTGGATGATTACGACAACAGGCAGTATCAATACCTTGAATTTTCTGGAAGCCTTCTCCACCGATCAGTTGGATGTGGTTTATCTGATTGGAGACTCCCTGGTAACTTATGATGCCAATCTTCATGTTGTACCCAGGTTGGCAGAGAGCTGGAAGATATCAGATGACCATCTCAGCCTGACTTTTCATATTCGAAAGGACGTGCATTTTCATGACGGTGTGCTGTTGACAGCGGACGACGTGATTTACACATATCGGAAATCCCTTGACCCTTCTATTCTCTGGGGCAGCTATCGCCAGATTTTTCAAAACGTA
>JAADJC010000031.1 GCA_013151025.1 Acidobacteriota bacterium | reverse complement strand
CAGAACGATCTGCAGATCCCCCAGGACTTCACAGTCCGTTTCCATCAAAGGTGTTGTTACCCTGGCCTTTTCCAGTGAAAAATCACGGGTTATCTCAAACGCCATTAACATGGCCACTTCATCCACCAGCTCTTTGAATTCTTTCTTCCCGGTCAAGCGATTCCGGATGTAGGTTAGTTTATGGCGAATCAGGGGATGGTCTATCACGTGAAATTTACAGTTTTTGTCCAATTTGTCTCCTTCCCCAGACTCAAGAGCCCTGTTCAATCTTTTTCAACCCGCCCATGTAGGGAATCAGTACGTCCGGAACTGTCACGCTGCCGTCCTCATTCTGGTAGTTTTCCAGAATGGCCACCACAGTACGGCCCACCGCAAGGCCGGAACCGTTGATAGTATGGACAAAACGCTTCTTTTTCCTTTCGTCTATAAAACGAATTCCCGCCCGACGAGCCTGGAAATCCTCAAAGTTACTGCAGGACGAAATCTCACGGTAGGTATTCTGCGACGGAACCCACACCTCCAGGTCATAGGTTTTGGCTGCGGAAAATCCCAAATCCCCGGAACAAAGAACCACCGTACGATAATGAAGCCCGAGAAGTTGAAGAATCCGTTCCGCGTCGTCCCGAAGTTTGTCCAGCTCTTCATAAGAATTTTCCGGGTGTGCCAGTTTCACCAGTTCTACTTTATTGAACTGATGTTGCCGAATCAGACCCCGGGTATCCTTGCCATAGGAACCAGCCTCCGAACGAAAACAGGGAGTAAAGGCTGCATACGCCACCGGCAATTGGTCCCCATTCAACACCTCCCCGGAATGGAGATTTGTTACAGGCACCTCGGCTGTCGGAATTAAATAAAAATCCCGGTCACCGCAGAGTTTGAACAAATCCTCTTCGAACTTCGGCAATTGCCCGGTACCATACATGCTGTTGCTATTCACAATGAAAGGCGGAAGAATTTCCAGATAGCCATGGGCAATATGGGTATCCAGCATGAAACTGATCAACGCACGCTCCAATCTTGCCCCGGCTCCTTTCATGACGACGAACCTGGCACCGGAAATTTTGGCCGCCCGTTCAAAATCGATAATATCCAGTGCCTCACCCAGGTCCCAATGCGCCTGCGGCTCAAAGGAAAACTCGGGCTTCTTTCCCCAGTCATGGTAGAACTCATTGCTGGACTCATCCTTGCCGATGGGGACAGAGGGATGAAACATATTGGGAATGGTCTTCAGAATGGCAAAAAAATCATTTTCAATACCGGCAAGGCCTTCTTCGAGTGTCTTGATTTCCTCCCCGGTTCTTTTCATCTCCAGGATACGGTCGTCCGCGTCCTTTCCCTCTTTTTTAAGAATGCCGATTTCACGGCTCATGGTGTTTTTCTTCGCTTTCAGGTCTTCCACTTCCACAATCAGCTTCCGACGCCGGGAATCCAGTTCTTTCAGCGCATTCATGTCAACGAACGAGTGCCGACACTCCAGCATCTCCGCGATTTTATCCATGTTCTCTCTGACAAATCTGATATCCAGCATAGTGACCCCTTTGATCTTTCCTGTACAGCATTTGATTGTAGTGAAATCCCTTCCCAAAATCAATTCTTTTGCTAAGGGACGGCAGTCTCAAACCCCCACAGCGCGTTGCGCCGAGTGTTAAATAATGAATGTCAAATGACAATGACATCAGGGAATTGGGTAAAGAATGCAATTTTCCGGCATCAAAGTCTCAATTTTGTCATCCAGTATCCCACCGAAAACGGTATGCGCGCCCCTCAATTCAATTCACAAACCGAATTGGAAAAGCGCCGGAAACGAAAAGGATTCAGAAAGAGACACAGAACAAACCCGCGCCCTGATCTTTCTTAACTAATCACGAGTTACAAGTCACTATTCACAGCGCTGAAAGCGCTATGATTTTTTCAAGGCCATCACGGTCAATTTCGTCAAAAGCGTTTAAGCGGTCACTGTCCACATCCAGAACGGCAACTACATTGCCCTCTCGGTCATGCACAGGAATCACAATTTCTGATTTTGAGCGGGAATCGCAGGGGATGTGACCGGAAAACGCCTCCACATCGGAAACAATGATGGATTCATTGCGATCCACGCAGGCCCGACAGACCCCCTTCTCCGGATCCAGTACCTGGCAGGCAACTGACCCCTGGTAGGGTCCGGCAATAAGGTCATTTTCCACTAAGCGGTAAAAACCCGTCCAGAAAAAGTGGGGCATCTTCGGGTGAAGAACCGCAACAATTGTTGCCATTTTTGAAATTGTATCACCGTCTTTCTTCAGGAGCTCTTCCAATTGAACCGCAATCCGGTTGTACCGCCCTTCCTTTTGTTTCGCATCCATTGCTTCAGCCCTCCCCTATAAATGAAAAAAGAGGGTTACGGCCTTCGGCCGGATGTTGGGTGATAGATGATAGATGTCAGATTACAGAAAAATCACGGAATTGACCATTCTTCGCATTTTCATACCAATCCCGGCTTTTCCGTACCATCCACCGTCCACTCTTCACTATCCACGGCGGCAAAGCCGCCTCACCCTTCTTCAATTCTCAAATTTCTTGAACAGTAAGCAGCCGTTTGTGCCGCCAAAACCAAAGGAATTGGTCAGGACATGTTGAATTTCAAAAGACTCTGCGCCATCCGGTAAATAGTTCAAACCGCATTCAGGATCCGGGTTTTTCAAGTTGATAGTGGGATGGGTCTTTTGATGGAAAAGACTCAAGACAGCCACAGCAGATTCAAGGCCGCCTGCAGCCCCCAGCAAATGTCCCACCATGGATTTGGTGGAATTGACCCTCAATTTATCTGCGTGCTCTCCGAAAACACCCCGGATTGCCGCTGTTTCAATCTTGTCATTGAATGGGGTGGAAGTACCATGGGCATTGACATACTGGACTTCTTCCGGTTTCACTCCAGCCGTTTCCAGTGCCATTCTCATGGCCCGCATGGGACCGTCCCCATCGCTGGCCGGAGCTGTTATGTGGTAAGCATCGCCTGACATTCCATAGCCTACAACCTCAGCATAGATCCGGGCTCCGCGCTTTAACGCTCCACTCAGCTCTTCCAATATCAAAAGTCCGGCGCCTTCCCCGATTACAAAACCGTCCCGTTCTTTGTCAAAAGGCCTGGAAGCAGTTTCCGGTGTTTCATTCCGGGTTGACAGGGCTTTCATTGCCGCAAAACCGCCAACCGCCATTTCTGTAACTGCGGCCTCTGTACCCCCGGCAATCATGGCATCTGCATCACCCCGCTGAATCAGCCGGTATGCGTCCCCAATTGCGTGAGTGCCACTGGCACATGCTGTGACAATAGAAATATTCGGTCCCTTCGCCCCGGTTCGGATAGAAACCGTACCGGTAGCAAGGTTGATAATGACAGAGGGAATAAAGAAAGGGGAAATTCGCCGGGGTCCTCGTTTCCGCAACACGTCATGCTGCGCCTCCAGGCTACCCAGACCACCGATACCGGAACCGATCAGAACACCGGTACGGGTTGCATTGGCAGGTGTGATGGTGTAGCCGGAATCTTTCAATGCAACGTCACTGGCCGCCACCGCGTATTGAATAAACCTGTCTGTTTTTCTGGCTTCTTTCCGGTCCATAAATTCTTCAACGGGAAAATCCACTTCCCCCGCCACCTGACACGGAAACTCTTCCGGATCAAAGCGGGTAATCCGGCGAATTCCGTTCTTTCCGGCAAGCAGGGCCTCAAAAACAGAATCGACACCGATTCCTAGAGGGGAAACCGTGCCAATTCCAGTAATTACAACTCTTCGATTCATGGGAGCACCAAGTGGGCTTACTGGTGCTCCTCGATGTACTTCACCACATCGCCGACAGTTTGAATCTTTTCAGCGTCTTCATCCGGGATTTCAATTCCGAATCCATCTTCAAACGCCATAATCAATTCAACGATGTCCAGGGAATCTGCACCGAGGTCGTTGATAAAATTGGCGGCTTCCGTCAACTGGCCTTCATCTACTTCCAGCTGATCTACAATAATTTCTTTTACTTTTGTCAGCGTTTCACTCATTGTTTCCTCCTCCGAAACTGAATTCAAGTGGATTGTAGTGACGGGTGAAGGAAATGTCAAGGGAAAACACCCTTAGAGATGTGTTCTGTGATTCTGTGTTCTGAAAGATGGGGAAGCGGCGCAGTGCGCCGGATGTTAAATGATGGGTGTTAGATGACAGATGACACGACACAAAACGACATCTCTTCCCTGCCTTTTCCGGTCAGAACACTGAACACAGTCGCCGGAGGCGAACAGAACACCTCCCTTCTCATTGGCAATTTGCCTCACTTTTCCAACCGAATCTTTCTCCTTCAAAATACATATCCTGTCCGTCTCCGACAGCAGAATACCTGAGGTCCCGCACACCAAGATTGGCTGGTTGCGTAAAAGTCAATGTAATGACACCCTGTTTTCTGTTGCCCCGAATTGTCCAGGTTCCCTGACTATTGTCACTGGAAGCCGATCCGTACATACCCGTTACCGACGCGCTGTTTTCGGAATAATAGGTGAACCTGCCGTTGGCACAGAAGGTCCAGGTTTTGTCATGACTAATTCCGCCATAGGATGAGCTGGATCCGCTGTGGGCCCAGTAAACGGCTGAAAACCATGCCATAAGCGCCTGGTCTGCCTGAGGTGCCGCAAACCGGATGCTTGCGGCAATGGCCTTTGCCCAACGGGGATACTGGCCATCGTACGCCGCTTCGCTGGTCATGGCAATGATGGTCACCCCCATTGCCCCGGGATGGGGTGAAATCAGCCCTGCCACGTACGCCCTTGCCGCCTGTCCGTTGACCTGGCCGGAAAATATGGCGCCCATGCCGTTTGAGCCGATTCGTTCATACTGAGAAACCGGCATCAGTTGAATGCCTGCCTCCTCGTCCACAATTCCTTCTCCCGCGCCTGCCTGAAGCTCCTGCAAGTTGTGATAGGGGTTCGCGGTGATGGCAATCAGTCCTTTGTATGTTTTGGAAACTAGAATGTAACCCTGCGCATTGCTCTTTGCCGTCCACCCCGATGGAACGGTGAATGTCACCCCCGCCTGGGCATCGGAAATTGTCCGCCCGTTCATCGCAGGAGCAATGGACTGTGCGGGAGCCGCTTGCGGAGTCGGCCTGTAAGAAGAAGTCTGTTTTTTAAGCGGATTTGATGGAGGAGCAACTTGGGTTTCCCGCTGACCTGCTTTCCTGAGAGAATAGCTTGTGCCGCCTGTCGAAAACTTCATGACACCACCGGACAAGCGCCCATCGAAAGGATAAGAATTGCCGCCGGCGCTGAAATTTCCCCGCATTGTATTGCCCGATGCCGTAGCAGAAACCGGGAATCGGCTTCCATTGAAAAGAAGCGTTCCGTTCATTTTTCCCCCGGACCCCTGCAGGGAAAGGGTGACGCCGTCACCGGAAAATGTCCCGCTAAACGGAGAAGAACCGCCCCCTGCCAACGGGTTTCGTGAACTTGTGCTTCTGCGGGTTCCCGCCCCGATACCGTGAGAAGACACACCACCGGAAACTCTTGTAAAGTATAAACTTCTCCCCTGATCGCTATTTTGTTCCATCAGGTAGAAAAGAAGTTTTCCGCCTTCGAAGTGAACCTCAAAGAACGCCTGTCCCTTGCTGTCCGTTGCCATGCCCTCTCCAATGCCGTCCGCTACTTCCCCATTCAGGGTGATGCGGTATCCGTTGCTTCCCACCAGTTCCCCGGTCAATGTGCCGTTTCGCTGCTGCTTCAGTTTCAGGGTCAATGTCGTATTCCCGCTGCTCAGCGTATAATTTCCAGTATAGTCCGCCCCATGAACGGCAGAAACTATTCCAAATTGGCACAAAATAATTAAAACAAGATGCAGTTTTGTCATATTCATCCCTCCCCTTTCCCGGTTACTGCCGGGAATTCCGTAATGGATATTAGGAATATAATATCACAATTAATCCCAATAACGCCCGAAAGATGTGAAGGAGAAGGCAAAGTACCTGTTTCAGCCGGATTTCATTTTTACCTTGACAATAAAACGCGTCATTCTATAATGTGAATATGGCGTCATGTTTTAGAATGTTTCGTCATGTTTTTGGGGCCGACAGTTTCCGGCCCGGAGGGAGGTATAATTGCAGAAAGAAAAACAATCAAGGCGGGAAAGGGAAAAACTCCGGCAACGCCAGGAACTCCTTGATACCGCACTCCAGCTCTTTTCCCAAAAGGGATACCACAATGTTTCTATGCACGAAATTGCGGAAAAAGCTGAGTTTGCCATCGGTACGCTGTATAAGTTCTTCAAAAATAAAGAAGATCTTTACCGTTCCATGGTATTGGAACAGGCAGATGAATTCGACGTAAAACTAACGGAGGCCATTTCAGGGCCGGATAACGAAATGGAGAAAATCTGCCGATTTATACGGGTGAAGGGGGAAATCTTCACCCGGCGCAAACAAATGATTCAATTATACTTCGCCGAAACCAGGGGAATCAGCCAAAACATGCTGGCCAGTATGGACAACGAAATCCGAACGCGCCACCAGAGAGGTATTGAAAAACTTGCCGAAATTTTTGAAAGCGGGATAGAAAATGGATTTTTCCGGCCGGTTGCGGCACCCTTTTATCTCGCCATCGCGTTGGATAATCTCATCAGCAGCTTTCTGTTCCTGTGGATTGAGGATCCGGAAAGCCATCCGCTCCCGCAAGGTATCGAAACAATAAAAGCTATTTTTTTCAAGCAAATATTAAATTCCGGGGAGGACGTAGAATCATGTTAAATCAACTGAAAAACAAGTGGGCCCTTGCTGTTCTCATCGCAAGTGCTGTAACAGGCCTTCTGATGGTCGCCTGTGGGCCCCACGGACCCCGTGGACCGAGGCGGGGAACACCTGAAGTAAGTGTGGTGATAATTAAGGCGGAGCGGGTCGTACTGACAACGGAGCTTCCGGGCCGCACGGCTCCTTTTCGGATTGCGGAAATCCGGCCCCAAGTCAACGGCCTTATTCTCAAACGTCTGTTCACCGAAGGCACTGACGTCAAGAAGGGTCAGGTTCTCTACCAGATTGACCCGGCCCCGTACCAGGCGGCATTCAACCAGGCCAAAGCAGCCGTCGCCATGGCCGAAGCCAACATCCCCGCACTCCGCTCCCGGGAAGAACGGTTCAAGGGCCTGGTGACCATCCATGCGGTGGGACAGCAGGACTACGATGATGCGCTGGCGGCGCTGAATCAGATGGAAGCCCAGCTTCAAGCAAGCAAAGCCGCCATGGAAAGTGCAAGAATCAACCTGTCATACACCCCCATCAAGGCTCCCATTTCGGGACGTATCGGACGGTCCAACGTCACAGAAGGGGCACTGGTGACGGCTTACCAGCCGGTTCCCCTTGCCACCATTCAGCAACTGGACCCCATTTACATGGATGTCCCCCAGTCCACTTCCGAGCTTCTGAAACTTAAGAAACGGCTGGCTGACGGGCAGCTGGATCACGACAGCAAGGACGGCAACAAGGTCAAAATTATCCTGGACGATGAAAGTCTCTATTCACAGGAAGGTACATTGCAGTTCCAGGATGTCTCGGTGGACCCCAGCACCGGTTCCGTCATCCTCCGGGTCGTCGTTCCCAATCCAAAAAAAATACTCCTGCCGGGAATGTTTGTGCGGACACTGATTAAAGAAGGAGTCAAAGAAAACGCAATCCTTGTTCCCCAGCAGGGTGTTTCCAGAGATCCCAAGGGAAATCCCTTCTCGCTTATTGTGGACAAAACGGGTAAAGTCAGCGTCCGGCCCCTGACCCTGGATCGTGCGATCAGGGACAAATGGCTGGTTACGTCAGGTCTCGCTCCCGGCGATCGTGTCATCGTGGAGGGAATCCAGAGCGTGCGGCCCGGAATGACGGTTAAGGCCACACCTTTCCATAAAACTGCGGCAGGACATGGGAAGACTAGTCAAGCGGATCGTCCCCAGACCGAAAGCAATTAACGGAGGCGGACGATGTTATCAAAGTTTTTTCTGAAACGACCCGTCTTTGCCTGGGTCATTGCCATTGCCATGATGGCAGGTGGCGGACTGGCAATTTACAAGCTTCCGGTCTCCCAGTATCCACCAATTGCGCCCCCGTCCATTTCCATTGATTCTTTTTATCCTGGTGCCTCTGCGGAGACTGTGGAAAACACGGTAACCCAGATTATTGAGCAGAAAATGACCGGTTTCGACAAAATGCTTTACTTAAGCGGCACCAGCAACTCTTCCGGCCAATCCCGCATCGAGCTGACGTTTGCGCCGGGAACCGACCCGGACCTGGCCTGGGCAAAGGTGCAAAACAAGCTGCAGCTTGCCATGGCAAGCCTGCCGGCCGTGGTCCAGCAGAGCGGCGTGAAGGTCAGTAAGTCCACCAAGAACTACCTGATGATTATCGGCCTGATCTCCAAAGACGGCAGCATGGACGGGAACGACCTGAGGGACTATGCCCAGTCCAACCTGGAGAAGGTACTGGCACGGGTATCCGGAGTTGGAGAAGTGCAAAACTTTGGATCCGAATACTCCATGCGGGTATGGGTGAACCCGGATAAACTGACCAGCTATCATTTAACAATGGAAGATGTCATCCTGGCACTCCGCGCCTACAACGTAGAGGTCTCCGCTGGCCAGTTCGGCGGGGCGCCTGCCCCTGCCGTGAAAGGCCAGCGCATGAATGTCTCCATCATCGTCCAGCACCTGCTTCAGACCCCGGACGAGTTCGCAGCCATTCCCGTGCATACCAACCCGGACGGTTCCATCGTAAGAATCCGGGACATCGGCCGCACCGAACTGGGAACCGAGCGCTACGACGTCGTGGCAAACTATAACGGCTATTCTGCCGCAGCCATGGCAATCCGGAAATCCGCCGGCGCCAACGCACTGGATACGGCTGATGCGGTGAAAGAAAAGCTGAAAGAGATGAGCCGGTATTTCCCCAAGGGGATGGAAGTTGTCTATCCATACGACACCACCCCTTTTACCGTGGTGGCCATCGATGAAGTTGTCCATACCTTGTTTGAGGCCATTATCCTGGTATTTCTGATTATGTGGCTCTTCCTGGGGAACATTCGGGCCACATTAATTCCTACCATTGCGGTGCCTGTAGTCATCCTTGGAACCTTTGCCGTCCTGGGGCTTCTCGGCTTCTCCATCAACATGCTGACCATGTTTGCCATGGTGCTGGCCATCGGCCTGCTGGTGGATGACGCCATCGTGGTGGTGGAAAATGTGGAACGCCTCATGCGTGAGGAGGGGCTTTCTCCCATGGAAGCCGCCGCCAAATCCATGGAACAGATCACCAGCGCCCTGGTGGGCATCGGCCTGGTCCTTGCCGCAGTGTTTGGCCCAATGGCATTTTTCCCCGGCTCCACAGGGGTTATCTACCGCCAGTTTTCGGTCACCATCGCGGCTTCCATGCTCCTGTCAGTGGTCGTCGCGCTGGTGCTGACACCAGTACTTTGCACGGCATTACTCAAGCCGGTACCGGCAGGCCATGAACCAGCGGAAAACGCCATCTGGTTCCTGCGTCCTTTTTTCAGATGGTTCGACCGGGCTTTCCTTCGCACAAGGGATTTATATGTCAATCTGGTGGGCCGGGTACTGGCCAAAAAACTGCGCTACCTTTTTATTTTTCTGCTGATTGTCGCTGCCACCGGGTTTCTCTTTGTGCGAATGCCCACTGCCTATCTGCCGGATGAAGACCAGGGAATTCTGATGACCCAGGCCATTCTCCCTGCCGGCTCAACCCTTGAACAGACCGAGCAGGTGATGAACGAGGTGCGGGACTACTTCCTGACGCAGGAAAAAGAAGCCGTGGATTCCGTGATGTCGATTCCTGGAATGAGTTTCAGCGGACAGGGGCAGAATGTAGCGCTGGGTTTTGTTAAGTTGAAGGACTGGAAACTACGCAACCGTCCGGACTTGAAGGTCAAAGCCATTGCAGGCCGTGCCATGGGGCGCTTCTCCCGAATCAAGAACGCCATGGTATTTACATTTCCGCCGCCTGCGGTTATTGAGCTTGGCAATGCCGCCGGATTTGACTTCCAGTTAGAGGACAGGGGCGGCATGGGCCACAATAAATTTATGGCGGCCCGAAACCAGCTTCTCGGCATGGCGGCACAGGATCCCCGGCTGGTCCGGGTCCGGCCCAACGGCATGGAAGATGTCCCCGAATACAAGATTGACGTGGACTGGAACAAGGCCGGCGCCATGGGAATTCCCATCACATCCATTCACAACACAATATCAGCTGCTTTCGGCAGTGCCTACGTCAACGACTTCATTCAGGCCGGGCGGGTCAAGCGGGTCTATATGCAGGCCGACGCGCCCTATCGCATGTTGCCGAAAGACCTGAACAAACTCTATGTTCGCAATACTGCGGGCAAGATGGTTCCGTTTTCCTCCTTTGCAACCGGGCACTGGACCACCGGGGCAGCCCAATTGCAGCGCTACAATGGCTTTCCGTCCATCAATATCTGGGGGGAACCGGCACCGGGCAGAAGTTCCGGTGACGCCATGGCCGCTATGGAAGAACTGGTAAAGCGTTTACCCCGTGGAATCGGCTTTGACTGGACCGGGCTCTCCTACCAGGAACGAATGGCAAGTTCCCAGGCAGGGCTGCTGTACTTATTTTCAATTTTCGTGATCTTTCTGGTGCTGGCCGCCCTCTACGAAAGCTGGCCCATCCCCATCGCCATTCTGTTGACACTGCCCCTTGGTGTTATCGGCGGGATTATCGCCGCCAACCTGCGGGGATTTCCCAACGATGTCTACTTCCAGATCGGCCTGTTGACCGTCCTTGGATTGACCACCAAAAATGCCATCCTGATTGTCCAGTTCGCCCGGGCACGGATGGACGAGGGCATGGATTTGATCGAAGCAACGCTGGAAGCCGCCAAACTGCGGATGCGGCCCATTGTCATGACATCACTGGCCTTCGGCTTCGGCGTCCTGCCTCTTGCCATTGCAAACGGGGCCGGCGCCGGGGCGGAAAATGCTATCGGGACCGGAGTACTGGGCGGCATGATTACCTCTACCGTCCTCGTCACGCTCTTTGCCCCGCTGTTCTACGTGATGATTTACAAGGTGCTCGGCAAGCGCCACAAGAACGTAACCATGAAATACGTTGAAGAAAATCCTTCAGAGGGACAATAAGATGAAGAAAAAAACACTTTTTGTTGTAGCCATCACCATTCTGCTTGGCGGATGCACCATGGCGCCCAAATACACCCGTCCGGCTGCACCCATTCCGAAACAACTGACAAATACCGGCACCGGACAACCGCCAGCGGTTGAAAAGGCTGCGCCACAGCCCATTGACATCGGCTGGCGGGAATTCTTCCCGGACAAGAAACTTCAGGAAATCATCCAACTGGCCCTGGACAATAACCGCGACCTGCGCCTCGCCGTCTTGAACGTGGAAAGAGCACGCGCCGTCTATGGCATTCAGCGTGCTGAGTTGTATCCCTCAGTGAATGCCGGCGGTACAGGGGCCAAACAGCGTACATCTTCAGACCTGCTTCGCCCGGGAGAACCCCAGCGAATTGAACAGTACAGCGTCAATCTCGGGATTACATCCTGGGAAATTGACTTCTTCGGCCGTATTCGCAGCCTGAAAGCCCAGGCATTACAAACCTACCTCGGTACGAAAGAAGCCCGGCGCGGCGCGCAAATTTCACTTGTATCCGGGGTGGCACAGATGTACTTCACCCTTGCCACCGACCGGGGAAACCTCCAACTGGCCAAATCCACACTTGAGACGCAAAAGAGTGCATATGTGCTGATTCAAAGAAGTTACGAATCCGGCGTTGCCAGTGAACTGGACCAGGAACGGGCCAGAACCCAGGTGGAGGCTGTAAAAGGAGAAGTGGCACGGTACACCCGACTGGTGGAACAGGACAAAAATGCCCTGAACCTCCTGACAGGCACTCCTGTACCGGAAAAGCTCCTGCCACAAAACCTGACTGCCGTTCTTCCTCCGAAAGGAATCGAACCGGGCCTTTCATCCAAAGTATTGCTTCAGCGGCCGGATATTCTCATGGCGGAAACTGTCCTGAAAGGGGAAAATGCCGCAATCGGAGCGGCCCGGGCTGCCCTCTTTCCCCGTATCTCGCTGACCACAGCAGTTGGCAGAGCCAGCCGTGATCTTTCCGATCTGTTCAACGGGGGCAATCGAACCTGGAATTTTATGCCTCAGATCGGAATGCCCATCTTCGACGCCCGCACATGGTCCGCGTTGAAGGCCAGTAAGGCAAACCGGAAAATTGCGCTGGCTCAGTACGAGAAAGCCATCCAGACGGCTTTCAGGGAAGTGGCAGACGCCCTTGCGGTGAAAAGAACTGTGAATCAACAAGTGGCTGCCCAGCAGTCCATTGTCAATTCCACTACTAAAATTTATGACCTCTCCAACATGCGGTATGCCCACGGCATTGACGGCTACCTCGGGGTACTTGATGCGCAACGATCTCTCTACAGCGCGAAGCAGGGCCTTGTTTCCCTGCGACTCATGAGACTTGCCAATGAGGTGAGGCTTTATGCGGTGCTGGGTGGCGGCGGTGATGTTTTCTGAAAGAAAGGAAAAGAACAAAGACAGATTGGCAACAATCACAACTCTCCGCCCCTGCCTTTCAGATCAGAACAGAACGCTTCCACCTGTGTGCGCCTTCTTCAGAAAGTCCTGGGAAATATCAGGTCGGAAAGCAGTTTCATTTTCCCAGAATTTCTGATATAGTGGTCAGGTAATACACAGCAATGAAAAGACACAACCGCCTTTTGATGTGAGATCGCAGGGAGATCAAATGGTATCAAAGAAATTACTCGTGATCGATGATAATCCGGACATGATTAGACTCATTTCTGAAATCGCTGAAGACAGTGGATTTGTGGTATCCAGCACCACTGGAGCGGACTACTTCTTCTCCCTGTATCATGCTGATTTAGACGTGATCGTGCTGGATCTGATCATGCCCGGCATGGACGGGATTGAGCTGCTTCGATTTCTGGCAGAAAAACAGTGTAAAGCCGCCATCATTCTCATGTCCGGTTGTGACAAACGGGTTCTGGACACGGCAAAAGAACTGGGACAGGCCCACGGATTGCGCGTCATCGGAATCCTGCCGAAGCCCTACCGGGTCATGGATTTTCAAGTTTTGCTGGAAAAGGCTACCGAGACTGACAATGTAGCATCCTCATTTTCGCAAGAAAAGGCGAAACCAACGGTAACGGAAGAAGAGTTGCAAACCGCCCTTAATAACGGCAACTTCTTTCTCCATTACCAGCCACAGGCATACCTGAAGAGTCGGCGTGTATATGGTGTGGAAGCCCTGTCTCGATGGCAGCATCCGGACAAGGGATTGATTTTCCCTGACCTGTTCATCGATCTGGCTGAACGTTCCGGCCTGATCCGCGAACTGACAGAACAGGTGCTGACAAGAGCACTGAAGCAGTACAACAGGTGGCGGCAAAAAGGAATCAATTTGAATATGTCGGTAAATATCCCGGCCGGTATCCTCTCTGATCTGTCCTTCCCCAACCAGATACAGGAATTGCTGGATGAACTGAATGTTCCAGCCAAAGCGCTGTTGTTGGAAGTGACTGAAACGGGATTGATCAAAGAGATAAAGAAAAGTCTGGACGTGTTGACCCGCCTTCGTATGAAAGGGGTGGGAATCTCGGTCGATGATTTCGGGACCGGCTATTCCGGTCTACAGCAGGCCCGTGAAATCCCGGCAACCGAATTGAAAATTGACAAATCTTTCGTCATTCCCATGATGGAAAATGACAGTGCCCGAGTCATTGTTCACACCGCCCTTCAGATTGGACAGCAACTGAATATGCGAGTCATTGCGGAAGGTGTCGAAACCGAAGAAATTCGCCTTGCACTCCAAGAAGCCGGTTGCCGCTTCGGGCAGGGTTACCTGATCAGTCGGCCCCTGCCACCCGACATATTTGAGGAATGGCTGAAAACCGCCGACTGGAACCGTGTCGACTGAACCCCGCTTCCACTTTTCCGGCTTGTTTTCGGAACAACACTGAAACCCTGGTTATAGAATACGTTACATGTATAATTCTGCTGTTTTACTTCGATTCCGGGCGTTGCAGCTCATGTTGAATTGCTTTTACAACGTCCTTGATGCTGTATGGTTTCGCTATCAACCGTGTACCGTTTGTCCCGCCGAATCCCACAGCTTGTTCTTCATTGTAGCCCGATGCGAGAAGAGTTTTTATTCGGGGCAATTCCTGTCGTATCCTTTCCGCCAGTTGAACACCACTCATTCCGGACATCACCACATCGCTGAAGACCAGGTCCACCTCTTTTCCGGGCTCCGCCAGAATCTGGAAGGCCTTTTCTGCTGACTCCGCCTGTAATACGTCAAATCCATAGGATCGGAGGCCTTCAGTCACAAACTCCAGAATGTCCGGGTTGTCCTCCACCACAAGGACTCGACCAGTTCCCACAGCTTCGACTAATTCCTCACTTACAATGTCAACCTGCTCTTCGCCGTTGTCCAGATGAACCGGAAAGTGAAGTTTGAAGGTGGTGCCCATTCCCAATTCACTGTACACATAAATATGGCCGTTGTGCTTCTTCACTACGCCGAATACAGTGGCCATACCAAGTCCTGTCCCCTTTCCCTTTCTCTTGGTTGTAAAGAAGGGTTCGAATATTCTTTCCTGGGTCGCTTTGTCCATGCCGCAGCCGGTGTCCGAAACGGTAATCACCGTGTACTTCCCAGGTTCCACGCCTGGATGCATGCTGCAATAGTCATCATCCAGTACGGCCGGACGGGTCTGAATCAGAATCCGATGCTGCTCGATCCGGTCTTTCGTCTCAAAGATAGCATCCCGCGCATTGAGCACGAGGTTCATAATCACCTGATCCAGTTGTGACGGGTCCACCTTGACGGCTTCTATCGTATCATCCAGGTCCATTTCGAGATGGATGTCTGCCCGAACAACCCGTTGCAACATGGTGTAAATACTCACAATTAGCTTATTCACTTCCACGATTTCGGGCTTCGCCTCTTCATCCCGGCTGAACGCCAGCAACTGGCGGGTCAGATCCGATGACTTGGAAACAGCATCCAGCACATGCTGCAGATAAGGTCGAACCGCGTCATTCTCACCTGTTTTTCTCAATCCCAACTCGGCGAACCCACCCATTGCGGTCAGCATATTGTTGAAATCGTGGGCTACACCGCTCGCCAGTCGACCCACCGCATCCATTTTCTGGGCCTGTCGAAATTGAGCATCAAGTTTCTCATGGTCGGTTAAGTCTCGAAAACTCACAACGATTCCCTTACTCTCCTCTTCCACCGCAAGGGGATTGCAATCGCAACTGATCGGGAACACCGTCCCGTCTTTCCGGTAAAAATGCTCATGTTCCCGGTGAAGGCGTTTCCCGGTTTTAAGTGAACGGCAGATTGTGCAGTGGTCGGAGTTATGCTCCCCTGCCGGAGCGCCATGGTTCCACACATCCAGGGAAGGTTTATTGATTATTTCGGATTCCGAAAAGCCCAATAGTTCAAAAGCCTTTCTGTTGACGAAAATTGTAATGCCTTCCTTGTCCATGCCGATCACACCGTCCCCCGTCGAATCCAGGATGTCCCGAACCTTCTTTTCAGCCTCCACCAGGGCCGTAACGTCCTTAACAATGGCCTGGATGGTCTCCGGTTGGCCTCCCCAGTCGTACAGCAGGTGGAGGTCAGCCCGAACCCAGCGGTATTTCTTGTCCTTCCGCCGAATCCTGTATGTCTCGTTTTCGACAGGCTGTTCCGACCGAAGCACCCGATTCATGTTTGCTTTAATCCGCGCCAGATCCTCTCCCTCCAGCAGATCCTCGAGCAGGATTGACCCGACATCTTGTGGCGTGTAGCCGATCATCTCCAGCCCCGCTGGATTCGCATCCAGAATGCGGCCGTCCAGGTCATGGGCGAATATCCCGAAGGCTGACCGATAATACAATGCCTCGTACCGGGTTTTCATTTCAGCCAAAGCCTGCCCGGTTTCCTGTAGCTCGGTTATGTCCTGAACCGAACCTATCATAGAAATCGCTGTCCCATCTTCATCTTGAATGACATCGGCCTGCTCCTGAACCACCCGAAGACTCCCGTCCGGGCGAATAACCCGATGGCACACCATGTATGACCGGCCCTGCAAAGCAGCTGACACGTTTTCCTCTACCGTTTGGCGGTCATCCGGGTGGATCATGCTCAGAAATCCCCCGTAGGTGGGTTTGAAATGGGATGCATCCACCCCGAAAATGTCGTACACGCCTCGGGACCACTGCAGTTTATTGTCATTGATGACCCACTCCCATGTCCCAAATCCACCAACGCTTTGCATGCGAGAAAGCTGGTATTTACTGCTATCCAGCAACTCGGAAAGTTTCTCGGTTTTTCTGTGAAGATCCAGTTCTTTTAATTTTCTTTCCGTTATATCCTGAATAAGTCCGACCACTCCCCCTACACCATTTTCGTTCTCTGGAACCGGTAGCTTGATCACCTGGACCCACCGCTTACCGTCGGAAAGCTTGCGTTCCATTTCCCAAGTGCGAAATTCACCACATTCCATCACTTCTCTGTCCTGAGAAACATACAGTCTGGCTTTCTCCTCATCCTCTTGAAAAAGCTCCGTATCCGTGTGTCCAATCATCTCTGCAACAGTCTTTCCGCTTGAACTTGCAAATTTTCGGTTGCAAGCCAGATAATGACCTTCCCGGTCTTTATAAAAGGCCATCATGGGCAATTCATCCAGCAAAGCACGGAAATGAATGTCCATCGAAGATAATTCATCCCGGGCGTTTTCACTCTCGAGAGATTGCGACAGCTTCCCAGCCAGGGACTGGAGAGCATTCATCACCTGATCATTCGTAACCTGTTTCGAGTATACTCCCGAAGGGTCCGAAACCAGAACCTTTAAGAAGCCCACAGCAGAATTTTTCACAATTATCGGAACATACCACTTTGTTCCCGATATGGAAGGGTCTCCTGCACAGAATTGAGTTTCACCACATTCATATTCCACGTATACGGGATTCGTCCGACCTGAAAGTTCCTGGATCAGGTGGACCACGCAGCCAACAAACTCCTGATGATTCTGCCCGTCAGGGCTGATAGTTGCTGTTAATAACTCCAAAGCCTCAGCCAATCCCAATGGCTTTGATTCCGGCAACGTCATAATTACCCTCCGAACCAAAATAAAACCGAAAAGTAAAGTGCACAAATTTGATATTCATGCACTGTCACACTATATCCATCGTGTTCAACATGCCAGTAAGTAATAGCCTA
The DNA here is from genome assembly GCA_013151025.1 of Acidobacteriota bacterium. Taxonomy (GTDB): domain Bacteria; phylum Acidobacteriota; class Holophagae; order Thermotomaculales; family Thermotomaculaceae; genus UM-FILTER-49-7. The sequence goes on along the minus strand of JAADJC010000031.1, from coordinate 13,959 downwards.
TAGTGTTTGATTTATAATATAACACGTAGCATGTTCTTGTCAAGTACAATCGTCTTTCCCGACTTATGTGTATGGTTTTTAAACATTTTTGTCTTTATTTGAATGAACGACTTTCAACAGACTGTAGTCATATCCGACTTGCTACACAAGATACGGAAGTTATGGTGCCGTGTTGTGTGAGGATACTTTTCAACAAGCTCAGGACGAACGGAAAGCGGAGGTCGGCTGTTCCTCTCTTATTCTTATTCATACTCTTACGCTAACCCCCACTCACAGCGTCCGCTCAGAATACATTTTTCCTTGACAGCTCTTTTCTCGTGAGCTATTATTTAGTTGCCTACTTAATTGTGAGTAATGCAACCAGGAGGAATTTGTTGTATGAATATAGTCAACCGGGAATTGATGGAACGAATTCACCAACGTGAGTCAATGAAAAGAAACCATCCAGGAATTCCGGATATAGATTTGGATATGGCACTCCGATTCATCCAGGCAATTCACCATTTTCACCGTGTCCCAATCCTCATGGAACAGTATTTTCAAAAGATGGGGCTTTCCAAAGCCCGTTTTCTGGTCCTGATTCAACTGTTTATCCGGGATGAGGGTAGTGGCATCGGAATTTCAGAAATCTGCCAGATGTACGATGTAAGCTCCCCCACTCTCACCGGCGTTGCCGACACCCTTGAAAAAGAAGGGTTGATCCGACGGCAACACTCAGAACAGGACAGACGGAAAGTGAACCTACAGTTGACGGAAGAAGGCTGGAGTTTCATGCGTCGCTTTCTCCCTGCTCATTTTTCAAACGTTAAGAAAATCATGGAACAGTATTCCACGGAAGAACAGCGAATGCTGGCAAGGCTTCTGGACAAGCTCAGTGCCAAACTGACAGAGCTTGTTAAAGACGAAGGGTTAACTGTTCCGGAAAAACCAGGAGAAAAAGCATGAGAAAATTGTTCTGTCGGACAAAGCTCTCCCTGCTTGCCTTTGCGGTCGGCGGCATATTGATGGCAGGCTGTTCCCTGACACCTTCCCCGAAGAAGATTGAAATACCGGGAGGGAGTGCCCGAATATTTGCAGGAGATAAGAGTGGTTCTAGGTTTCACAGTACCGCATGGTGGACAGAATTTCATGACGAAAATCTAAACCAGCTGGTGGAAAACGTCTTGAGGAACGCGCCGGACGCGAAAGCGGTTTTGGCCCGGTTGGCCGCATTCCGCGAACAGGCAAAGATTGCCGGAGCCCCGCTGCTGCCCACCGTAAACCTCGACGCAAATGGTTCTCGCTCAAAGACAAATCTTGGCACCTTTCTGCCCCAGGGCGGTTCCTTTACAAACAACTCTTTCGGACTCCAGTTAAGCGCTTCCTACCAATTGGATTTGTGGGGGAAATTGAGAAACTCGGCAAAGTCCGCCCAACTGGCCCTGCTGGAAGGCGAACAGAACCGGAATGTGGTTTTCCAGACACTGGCGGCGAATACCGTAACGCTTTACGCTGAATTGTCGGAAGCGCGTCATGAAGTAAAACTCAGAAATAACGCCCTGGCCGCCGCTTCGAACCTGGAACAGTCTGTGAAAGCCAGTTACCTTTCCGGAACTCTTCCTATCAACACCTACCTGAATACGAAACAGCAACTGATCAGCACAAGGCAGGCTCTTTCGCTGGCAAAAAACCGGGCAAATGCATTGGAGATTTCGCTGAACGCACTGGCGGGACGGGATGTTCACACATCAGTCCGCACCGCTGATTTCACAACTTTTCCGTCCAAACCGGCCCTCGTTCCTGCCGGGCTTCCGTCTGAGCTTCTGAACCGGCGACCGGATATTCGAACTGCCGGCTTGAAAGTACAGGCTTCGCTCCTTCAGGTGGGCATTGCCCGGGCTGCGCTTCTTCCGAGCATCACTCTGACAGTCCAGAAAGGATACAAGAGCAATGACCTGTCCCAGCTGGTGGACAGCAGTTCCTCTATCTGGACGCTGATGGGGGGAATTGTTCAGCCCCTTTTCAACCGGGGCGCGAAAAGGGCAGCTGTCCGACAGGCTCACAGAAATGTGGAAGCCACCATCGCGGACTATCGGAAAACTGCATTGAATGCTTTCAAGGAGGTTGAAACCGCGTTAAGCAGTTTTGCCGATACGCGCACCCGGCTGAAACTGGAAAGAGAAAATGTTGCCAGCGAAAAAATAAAGAATGAACAGGCAAAAGCCGCATATCTTTCCGGCACTATCGGGATTCAGCCCTTTATTTCCGCACACCTCGCATATCTGAATCGGCTCATCGCCCGTGACCAGATTGCCCTTTCCATGATCCAAAACCGTGTTCGCCTCGCCACCGCATTGGGAGACGGGCTTACAGACACCAAAAGACCCCGGGGGAATTAAAATGACGAAAAAAAAGAGTTTTCTTCCTGTATTGATTGTCGCGATCGGCGTTCTCATTCTATTCCTGTTCTTCAAGTTTCGCCCACACCCGCCAAAGCTTGAAGTGGCGAAGGGCGGCCCTCTCGTGTCTGTGGAAACTGTCCACGTCGAGAAAAAGCCGCTTATAGTGACTGGAAACGGAACAGTTCAACCGGAGCATTCCGTGGCGTTGACCCCCCAGGTAAGCGGCCGGGTTATTTCGGTATCCCCGAACTTTGTAACCGGTGGATTTTTCAGGAAAGGGGAAACGCTGGTTCAGATTGAAAAAAGCGACTATGAAATTGCCCTTGCCCGGGCGAAAGCCCAGCTTCTCGCACGGGATGTAGACTATCAGAAAGCCATGCGCCAGGCCGATATCGCGAAGAAAGACTGGGATTCTGTCATAAAAACGATTCTGAAAGATCCTTCGCTGCTCCCGGATCAGTTGACCCTTTATGTCCCCCAGTTGAAGGCCGCAAAGGCCGCACTGAACAGCGCGAAAGCAGATGTGAAACTGGCAAAACTGAATTTGTCCAGAACGACAATCCGGGCGCCATTCAACGGAAGAATCATCACAAAAGAAGCAGATATCGGCCAGTTTATTACTGTCGGGAAACCGGTTTCAACTGTTTTTTCGACAGGTATTCTTGATGTTATCGTCCCACTGACAGAGCGGGATGCAGCCCTGTTTTCGTTGCCGTGTAAAGCAGAAGTCATTTCCGGTTCTGAAGGAAAGGTTCATCTTTACCCGGCCAGAGCGGTTCGTACGGAAGGCATGCTGGATCCCGGCTCCCGGATGATTCATGTCGTCGTACAGGTGCGACATCCGTTCTCCTATCCTGTTCCACTGCAAAATGGGGCATACGTCAAAGTCCGGTTTGTCGGACAACCCATTGAAACTGTTCGCCTACCTCCCCGTGTAGAACGGGATGGAAAAGTCTGGACGGTACGAAACAATAAATTGAAAATTCTTCCGGTCAATGTCGTATACCGCACCAGTGAGGCCGTCTTTGTAACCGGTATTCCGGATGGTTCATCTATCATAACTTCCTCTCTGTTCGCGGTTTCTAATGGCATGCAGATCCGCATCCTGAAGGAAAAAGTCCGATGAAACGCATGATCCAATGGATGGTGGACAATCCGGTTTCCGCCAATCTCCTGATGGCCTTTCTGGTGGCCTTTGGACTTATCCAGATTCTTTCTATAAAGAAAGAAGTCTTTCCTGAGTATTCCCTGGATATGATTTCCATCTCCGTACCCTATCGCGGCGCGACCCCATCAGACGTGGAAGAGGCCGTCTGCAGTCGGATTGAAGAAGAAATTGCCGGCCTTGACGGTATTAAGCGCATCACATCCACTGCCACTGAGGGGATGGGCTCCGTCATGGTGGAGGTCCAGAAAGGCTACAATGTGAGGAAACTCCGGGACGATATCAAGAGCGCCGTGGATCGCATCACCAATTTCCCCAAAAACATTGAGAAACCGGTTGTCTCCGAGGTTTCCAGAAAAACGCAGGTATTGAAGGTCGTCCTTCATGGCAAACTGGCGGAAAAAGACCTGAAGCGATACGGGGAAAGGCTCCGGGATGATCTTTCCGCATTGCGGGGCATTTCATTGGTAACGCTGGACGCCGTACGCCCCTATGAGGTTTCCATAGAAATTTCAGAAAAAACGCTGGAAAAATATCATTTAACAATACCCGCAGTGGCAGCCATTGTCCAGGCAAACTGTCAGGACATTCCTGCGGGAAAAATTAAGCAGAAGGGAGAAGAAATTCTGGTTCGTACGAAAGGATTGAAATATACCCGGCAGGATTACATGGACATTCCGGTAATTCGGGATAAAGATGGGGGATATGTCCGTCTCCGGGATATTGCCACCATCGTGGATGGGTTTGAGGAAACAGATTCATCCACAGAATACGATGGAGACCGGGCCGTACTCATCAAGGTATTTCGCATTGGAGAACAGTCGGCACTGAATGTAGAAGAGGCGGTAGAAAGTTACTTGAACCAGGAAAAAGAATTTCTCCCAGCAGGACTGCACATGGACATTACAACCGATATGGCCCGTATCCTTCGGGAAAGGTTGGATCTCCTCATTACAAACGGAATGCAGGGGTTTCTTCTGGTAATCCTGTTACTTGCTATGTTTCTGGAGCTACGCCTCGCTCTCTGGGTCGCGTTCGGCATTCCAATTTCCTTCTTTGGCGCTTTTATCCTGTTGCCATCCTTCGGCGTTTCCGTAAACATGATTTCTCTGTTTGCATTGATTATTTGTCTCGGAATGGTCGTAGACGACGCTATTATAATCGGAGAACACATCTTCTCAAAAATTCAGGCCGGCGTCCCCCGGAAACAGGCAGCAGTGGACGGTGCGAGAGAAATGGCTGTCCCAGTCATCTTTTCAGTACTCACTACCATTGCCGCGTTTATGCCCCTTCTCTATGTGTCCGGTGTGTTTGGAAAATTCATGTTTGCCATACCGGTGGTTGTCATTTCTGTCCTGGCAATTTCCCTGTTAGAAGCCATTTTGATCCTGCCCTCCCATCTGGCCCACTTGAAGGAGAGAAAAGGCAGCCATATTCTGCGGGCACTGCCCCATTACTTCAACAGCAAAATGACCACTTTTATTGAAAAAGTTTACGAACCGCTGGTTCGAACTTCTATCCGGCGACGGGGGGTTACAGTGGCAATCGGAATCCTGATGCTCTTCAGTACCATCGGTTACGTGGGATCCGGCCGAATGAAATTTCTTTTCTTCCCCAAGGTGGACTCGGACCAGGTGGTTGCCCAGGTTAAACTGCCGGAAGGCGCTTCTGCGGAACAGACGACAGCAGTTCTGAAACATCTCGCAAAAACTGCTGAAATCGTAGAACACCGTGTCAATAAGAAATATGGCCGCAAAATTGTCAAACATGTCATCCTCAATGTGGCTTCACAGCCCTATTCTACCCGCCATTCCGATGTACCGGTTTTCGCCCCCAATGTCGGGGAAGTCGTTATGGAATTGGTCTACGGGGAAGATCGGGCCGGGATTGACAGCAACGACATCGCTATATTGTGGCGAAACATAACCGGGGAAGTGCCCGGCGCTGAGAGTATAAAATTCACGGCATCTCTGTTCACAGCCGGAACCCCTATTGATATACAGCTCGGTTCAGACAATTTTGACCAGTTAAAACAAGCCGCAAAACGACTGGAGAGCGAGTTGCGACAATATGACGGCGTCAAGGACATCAGTGACAACATTCAGGGAGGAAAACAGGAAGTAAAACTGAAACTGAACCGGAAAGGGAAAGCGCTGGGGTTGAATCTCGTAGAAATGGGACTTCAGGTTCGCGGCGCATTTTATGGCACTGAAGCAGTGAGAATTCAGCGCGAAAAGGACGACGTACGCGTTATGGTCCGCTTTCCACTGAAAGAGCGCAGCTCCTTCGCAAACCTCTCCGACATGAAAATCGTGACCGGTTCCGGCGCCCGGATACCCTTAAGTGAAGTTGCAAGCTGGACCATTCAACCGGGCTATTCGGTCATCAAGCGGGCAGACCGGCGACGGGTGGTCAATGTCCAGGCAGACGTTGAAGAACAGGTGGTCGCCGCTGACAAAGTACTGCAGGATATCCAGACCAACTTCCTGCCGAAACTGAGGGCAGATTACCCCGGTCTCACCTATTCTATCGAAGGGCAGGAAAAAGAAAGGCGGGACTCCATGGGAAGCATGCTGATCGGGTTTTTTGTGGCACTCTTTCTCATCTTCGTCCTCTTGGCAATACCGTTTAACTCTTACATCCAACCATTGATTATTATGACTGCCATTCCATTCGGTATCATCGGAGCAGTGCTGGGACACTTGCTTCTGGGATACGACCTGAGCCTCTTGAGCTTCTTCGGCATCGTTGCCCTTACCGGGGTGCTGGTCAATGATTCCCTGGTGCTGCTGGACGCCATCAGAAACAAAATGAAACAGCACCCGGATGATGTAATAAAAGCCATTGTGGAAGCCTGCAAATCCCGCTTCCGGCCGGTTATTCTGACATCCATTACCACATTCGGCGGTCTGCTGCCCATCATCTTCGAGAACTCGCTTCAAGCCCGTTTTCTGATCCCCATGGCGATTTCGCTGGGATTCGGCGTCCTTTTTGCCACCAGCATTACACTGATACTGATTCCCAGCCTCTATACACTGACCCTGCATAACGATCATGCGTGATGGCGGAAGAGAAGTAGATACAAGTTTGAGTTTGAGGTTGAGTAAAATCAGGGAATTGTCGTCTGTTCCCTTTCCAAAACTTAACCTCAAACTCAAACTTCCCTTTTGCCACCGCCTGTCGCCGGAAGAGTGGCAATTGACAAAAGCATTTGAATTCTTTACGATAGTTCCATGGTACAAATCAGTTTTTCCAAGAGAGAGATACTGGTCAAAATCGTTTATTACGGCATGGGGCTTTGTGGAAAAACCACCTCACTGCAATACCTGCATTCCGTCATGGACCCGGTCAGCACTACCAAACTTTTTTCCGTAAAAACGGACGAAGACCGGACGCTGTTTTTTGATTTTCTGCCCATCACTATTTCCACCCTCAACAATTTTAAAATTAAGTTGAAAATATACACTGTTCCTGGCCAGGTTAAATACAATGCCACACGGAAAGCCGTTCTGGCAGGTGTGGACGGGGTCGTTTTCGTGGTGGACAGCCAGCAGAATCTTCTGGATGACAATGTCGCAAGCATGAAGGACCTTGTAGGTAATCTAAATTATTACAAGCTGAACCTGGACAACCTGCCTGTTGTGTTTCAGTACAATAAACGTGATTTGTCCCCATTGACACCAATGCCGAAACTCAATGACACACTTAACCCCGGTAAAAAGATCCCCTACTTTCCCAGTGTGGCAATCCGTGGTGAAGGCGTAACAGATGCATTCCTTGCAATCTGCGACCTCTCAATGAAACAAATTATTGCAAAGCACAAATTACCGGTGGGCGAAGATATACTGGATTCTTTTCTACTCTCTCTGAGACAACCTATTGAAAATAAGATGATGGAAAAGGAAACAGAATCTGACGAAATGGCGCGGGAAGATGCCACTGTAAATATCAAACTGGATTCCATCAGCCGTGATGAAGAAGAAGACGAGAACACGTCACTTCTTCGCCAGGCAGTGACCAGCAACCTGCAAATGGCCGATCTCTACGACGAACTGGAAGGTCTGAAGAAATCCATGGAACTTCGGGTAAAAGAAATGATTACAGCCAATAAGATCAGCTCCACCATGTTGGCGGAACTGGAAACCGATCGTGTAATTCAATTGGCTTCAGAAGCTTTTCAGCGTCATGGCGATTTCGGTGTGTCTATCCTGCTGGATCTGGGACCCGATCAGGAACTGAAAGAAGCAGAACATACAAATTTAAAAGATGACCCGTTGAATCATATTATTCTGGAAAGTGGATTATCTGCCGCCCGGGCAATTATTCAGCGAAATCGGGTTGTTCTTCTCAATCGCCATAAAAATCCGTCCATTTTTGAAAAAGTCCGGGGAGAATTACCTGAAATTAAATCTGTTGTATGTATTCCACTGGTCGTTAAAGGCAAGTCCCAGGGTATTATCAACCTTTACTCCAGCATCGCAGAATCATTCAGAAAAGACACGCTGACGTATTATCACCTGATTTCCAACAATATTGCAATCGCACTGGAAAATGCCCGTCTGTATCGAACTGTTTCCCGACTGAACCGCACACTGAAATCCAAGATGAATGAAATCAACCGATATGCGGGACAACTGGAAGAGATGGTTTCCCAACGCACATCTGAGCTTCAGGCTTCCAACACCCGTCTGGAAGAATCCATTAAAAAACTGGAAACAGTCGACAAGCTGAAAGATGATTTCATGGGCCTGATGTCCCATGAACTCCGTACTCCGCTGACCTCCATAATCAGCTATTCACAGAGCATGCTGGAAGGTATTGTGACGGAGGAATCGGACAAACAACATTTCCTGGACGTCATATTCAAAGAAAGCCGCCACCTGTCTACTATCATTGAACGGGTAATTGATACCGTAAATTTTGAAAATGGTCGAGCATACATCGAAATGCTGGACACGGAGCTGGACGGTATTGTCGAACATGTACTGGAGAATCAAAAAGAAACTCTGCGAAAGGCCGGTGTCACCGTCTTGAATGATGTCGGTTCTTTCCAGATCATGAGCGACCCTTCAAGGGCCGAACAGGTGATTGAATATGTGATGGAAAATGCTATCCAGCATTCGCCGGAAGGAGGCTCAATTTCCCTGACCGCATCCCCGGAGAACGGTTTTGTACGTCTATGCATCCAGGATGAAGGGGCCGGAGTCCCATTGGAATTCGCCGAAATGATTTTTGACAGGTTCAAGCTCATGGAAGGCCTGGATCACCATACAAGGGGCCTGCGGTTGAGCCTTCACCTGTCCAGGCTCATAATGCGGGCAGTGGGCGGGAACCTTGCATTGATGAACCCCGGGGGGAAAGGAGCCCGATTCTGCCTTGACTTCAAACTTGTGTAACCCCGTCATTTCATTGATTCCTTATCTTAATGCCCTACCCCTTACCGACTCTTTCAGAACCGGAAACAGCACTTTTTCAGTCAGCAGTGACATTCCCTCTGAGTCCTGCAACAAGCTTGCTGCCGGTCAGGTCGATGCCGGGTTGGTTTCCTCCATTTCACTGCCGGAAATTCCCGGTATCCGGGCAGTGGACGGCGTGTCCATTGCCTCGGAAGGCCCCGTGGAAAGCGTGCTCCTTTTTTCGGAAAAATCGCCGGAACAAATTCATTCCATCGGCCTGGACCCCGCATCCAGGACATCCAATGTTTTGATTCAGATCCTGATGGCCCGCTGGATGAAAAAAGAATGCACCTTCTCTCCCTTTCACGGTGAAATCGCCGAAGGAATGCAGCAGAAAGACGCCATTCTGGCTATTGGAGACCGGGCATTTCGTTTCGCAATTGAAAATCCTTCCCTGGTAGTCATGGACCTGGCTACGGAGTGGAAACATTTTACCGGTCTTCCTTTTGTGTTTGCCATGTGGGGCCTCAGGAAAAACAGCATTCTTTCTCCTTCCATGTTCCGGGAAGCAATGGTATCAGGGATGGAAAAACGAATTGAAATTGCGAACCGGTTCAGCCATGCTAATCAGTTCAGCAAACTACAGCAACAACTCACACGCAGCTACCTCACACGGAATCTCTACTACACATTTGGTTCCCGCGAACGAAAGGGGCTCCTCTTGTTTTTCCGTTACGCAACAGAGATGGGGCTCATTCATCCCTGCCACAAGCTGAAATTTATATAATTTCATTTATCTGAAAATGCCCGCGTTACCAGATCCTGAATAATACGGGCCGTAATCCCCCAGATCACTTCATCGTCCCATTTATACACAAAAACCGGTAAACGGCCCCCGCTCCAGGTTCCATGATAACGGGACGGCAGCCCAAGTTCTTTCGTCGGGAAAAGCACTTCTTTGGTACCATCCCGGTGCATAATTTCCGGGACCGCCTGAAGTTGAAGGGAATATGTTTCCGGAGGATTGTCCCTGAACCACGAAAGCGGGACACTGAAAATACGGGATACTTCGTCTGAATTTGGTTTAAATTCAGAAAGAGAAGTGACATCTGTCAGTCCCACCACCACATCCACCAGGTTGCCGGTAGGTGCAATTATAAAATCCAAGCTCCCCAGTACAGAAATCCGTTCCCGGGAAATGCCCATCTCCTCTTCTGTCTCCCGAAGGGCTGTCGCCTCCACGTCGCTGTCCCTTCTCTTGCTGATTCTGCCGCCGGGAAATGAAACCTCATCCCCCTGGCGGATATTGGGATTTCGCTTTTGAAAAACCAGGTGGTACTCCCCATCCAGATTCACCAACAGCGCCAGCACTGCGGAACGGATAAAGGCGTCCCGGCCGTTCAGTGCCGGACACCGTTTCAGCTTCTCTTGCAGCTTTCCGATCAGTCCGTCATTTTCTTTCATTTTCACTTCCCTGTCCACGGCAGTTTATTCAGATCCACATTACCACCGCTGAGAATTATGCCCACTCTCCGGTTCAGAAAGCGATCCGGACATTCCAGCACTGCTGCCAGTGGCACAGCAGAAGATGGCTCCACCACAATCTTCATCCGCTCCCAGATTAACCTCATGGCAAACTTGATTCCATCCTCAGAAACGGTTAGAATATCGTCCACAAAACGCAGAATCAATGGGAACGTCAACTCTCCCAGACTGGTCAACAGACCATCAGCTATGGTATTCGGGTTCACGGATGGTACCAGTACTCCACCCTTGAAAGAGCGGAAGGCATCGTCTGCCTGTTCCGGTTCTGCCCCGAACACCATTGCATGGGACAGTAATGCCTTTGTGGAAATCGCAGTGCCGCTGAGCAAGCCACCCCCTCCCACCGGTGCCATTACGATGTCCAGCTCTCCGGTTTCGGAAATCAACTCCAGCGCAGCAGTGCCCTGGCCTGCAACCACTTGTGGATTGTCATAGGGATGGATTAATGTCGCACCGGTTTTCGCAACAACTTTCTCAAGAACCTCTTTTCTCGCCTCAAGGGTCGGTTTACAAAACGCAATCTCTGCACCATAGCTTTGAACTGCAGCCACTTTAACCGACGGCGCGTTGTCCGGCATCACCACAAAGGCCGGAATCCTCCGGACAGAAGCTGCTCGGGCCAATGCACCGGCATGATTCCCCGATGAATGGGTCGCCACACCCCGGACCGCATCGTTATCCTCCAATGAGAACACCGCGTTACAGGCGCCCCGATACTTGAAAGCCCCTGCCCGCTGAAAGTTTTCACATTTGAAATAAAGAGTCGCACCTGCCATCCTGTCCAACACGGCGCAGGTCAGAACCGGTGTTCGATGAATGTAGGGCCGTATCCGCGCACCCGCTTGCGTAATGCTCTCAAATGAAACCGAGGACATTCCATTCTCCCTTTCAAAGCTGTCGTCAATTGATGATTTTATCACTCTACCCTAAATTAAGCATTTGAAATCTGGCTCTCTCTCGACAAAAGGGAAAGTGGGGCCTATATTTTTAATAGCGACCTACACGTATGCCGGCCGGATCTACGGGATGGTTGCGTACTTTAACCATCGAAAGGAGGCAAGACATGGCAAAACCATTTGTCGAACTGGTCATCAGTTCTCCATTCATTCTCTTTAAGGGATTCCTGATGGGTTTCCTTACCGGCAGTAAGCATAGTGCCCTTTATTACTTCAATCAAAGAAGCGGAATTGAAACCGAAACACTGAAAGACCACTTGAAAAACTGGCTCGGTTTTGAAAACTTCGTACACGTTTGTCTGGAAGAAGCCTTATCCAGTGAGCTGGAAACTGCTATCAAGGAAAACCACGAAAAGCTGAGAATGGAAGTCATTTCTAAACGAAAAATCCGCATGACCGGATTTGACCTCAAAGCCCGCTTCTTTGATGAAGAGGGACCGGAACATTTCAGAAAAGAACTGGCATCCATCGAAGACCACCTGTCCGTCACCATCACCTCTGATGCCCGTACCACTATCCCGGCCTGGCAGGATGTAGGCGTCGGTGTGCTGGCCACCCTCCCGCCATATCAGCATGGGATTGATGCCACCATCACCGGCCCACTGGATGACCTCCTGCCCTTTCGTCAAAAGCTCACAGCCGAAATCCTTGTGGATGTTACCGAAATCCGCCTCATGTTTGAAGATAAGTAGAGACAAGTTTGAGTTTAAGTTTGAGTCCGGATGAGATTCAGAAAGAGATGCCTCTGCCCTTTCCCCGTCTTTACTTAAACTCAAACTTAAACTTAGACTTATCTCCTTCTTGACTGCTCACCTATAACTCTGTTAGTGTGCAGGAAGAAAAGTTTCTGCGAGGAGGAAAGCCCATGACAACAGCCAGGCCGGTGACGGTAATTACCGGGATAAGCGGCGGATTCGGTCAGGCATTCGCCCATATATTTTCCAAAAATGGGTTTGAAATTATTGGAATTTCCCGTCATGAACCGGAAACGCCCATCGGACACCACCTCTCGGCAGACCTGACAGACCCGGCTTCCCTTCCCCATCTCGTGGAACAGATAGGCCGCCTTACAACCCATGTGGACGTTCTCATCCTCAATGCAGGTGTCGGTCTCTACGACAGCTGGAAAGATATGAATTTAGATGAACTCAGAAGTCTTGTGGAATTGAATTTTTTCTCACCGGTTGCACTTGCCAAGCGCATGCTCCCCTTATTGAAAACATCAAAGGGAACAATCATTACCGTATCGTCGGTCGCAGGCTTCCTGCCCGTCCCCTGCATGGGTGCCTACTGTGCATCAAAGTACGCCCTTAACGCATTTTCCGACACGCTTCGCGCTGAACTTCTTGATACCGGCATCCATGTTTTGAATATACTGCCGGGGCGCATCAATACCGGCTTTTCCACCCGGGCCTTTGGTTCCCGCACTCCCCCGGAAACTCCATTTGCCGGTTCCCCTGAAAAGCTCGCCAAAGCCGCTTTCCGCGCCTATGTTAAAAAGAAACGTCAGCTTGTGTACCCTGGATGGTATCGATTCTTATCCTTCTTTCGGAACACTTTTCCCAAATTCTACGACAGGCTCAGCTCGGGAAAATGGAAGAAATGAAATAAACGGATACTGGTTGCGAATTTCCTCCAACATCCCTATATTCTGAAGTGAAAATGGTGGTCAAAAACAAAAACAGGGGAATTACCCCTCATGGGAGGCAGCATGACAAGACGGGTGTCTTTTACCTCAGCCGAAAAAGAATTGATCCCTGAATTCAGAGAGAAAATTAACCACGCAGAAGGGGTCATTGACCTGGAAAACTTCTTCTCTCATACCGTCATCAAACTCCTGCACAAAGCAATGAACGGAGGATTTCCATTGATGCCGGATGACGCTCAATTTGCTCCCGAAAGTAAGACAGGATATAAAATCAGCGCACGACTGCAAAATGACAAACTGTACCAGGATCTCAGTGCAAATTCTGACCTGGAACAGATAATCCGCAAATTCGCGTCGGCGACTGCAAAAAGGTATGCCCGGTTCCGAAAACACCCGGAAAAATCACCCAGCAATATCCGAAATTAGTGCCGCCAGGGACGGAACAGTGATTCGTGACTTGTGATTTGTAACTTGTTGGGAAGATAATAGACAGGGGAAAAATCGTAGAAGAAATGGCTGAACTCTGCCGGCCTCACTCCGGGCCTGCCTGAGGAATATCCCACAAGTTACTAGTCACTTATCACGGTGCCCCGGGGCACCGTGATATACTTCATTCATGAATGAGTATGATGAGGCTTATGCGGCACATAAAGATTTTTTCGGAGCGGAACCGACACCCCTGCTGGTGGAATTTGTGGACAGGATTTCGCTTTCTCATCCAGGTCTGGATGTTGGTGCGGGCCAGGGGCGCAACGCTTTTTATCTCGCACGGCGAAAACTGCGTGTTATTGCACTGGACTCGTCTTCGCAGTCGGCCAGGATCCTTCGCAATGTGGCAAGTGAAGAAAAACTTCCGGTTTCGGTCGTT
>JAADJC010000077.1 GCA_013151025.1 Acidobacteriota bacterium | reverse complement strand
GGCAGAATTCGATTTGCCGTCGAAACTCAGCGATAAAGTTGTGTTTTCCACCTCTAATTACTATAACCAACTGACCTGGAGCGGGTTCGCGGTATTCAATGGGACAGATGCGCCAGTTACGGCAGATGTAACGATACTGACCGCAAATGGAAAAGCGGCAACTCAACTGACAATTCCCGCGAAAGAGAAGGTGGTGAATTATTTTGACGCGCAGTTCGGCGTGGCATTCAGTGATATTACAGGTGTAATTTTCTCCACAGACGCCATGGCGTTGACAGGCGTAACAATTTCGGGAAAGGAGAATGAGAAGTTACTTTTTACCGGCTCTGCTGGAGATCTGAACGGATGGAAAACAGCATGTGGCGGGACAATGTCAACTGTTTACGGAATTGCAGGGGGAGGGGACAATCTCCTTGCTTTCTGCTCCTCATGGGACAAGGGCTACTTTATGAAAGTGATTCGCGAAAAAGACGGATTGACACTTTATGATCAGACCAGCCTGTATTCCAATCTTTATCCGATGGGGCTGGCGTCCAGTGAATATAACGACGTTGTATTCGCATATGGGGTTGATACTGGAAACAGCTCTCATCCCACCTATTTTGTGGCAAGGGTAAATGTGGATGATGGCACAATCATGTGGTTAAAGGAGTTGTCTGATGCCATAGATCCTGCTTTTGATTCCAACAGTGGATTTATGAACCGGATATGTGTTGCCACAAATGGCTCTACGACAGTACAGGTGAATCTTCGGAATAAAGATGGATATATGGATAGATACCTTCTGAACATCAATAATGGGACTATTCTTGGATCTACTCAGGCTGCAGCCGATATGCTACCCACTTCCCTTGTGTATGATCCGGTGTCTGGCAGCTATTACTCAATCTACTCCCAATATGACACCAATACTTCAAAGTACAGCAAAATTAATTTTTATAGAAACAGTGCCAGCAATCTTTCAGGTGGTGGTCATGCAGCGGACCTTTCAACCATTATCCCGGATGGCGGCGAACACCACGTTCTTGTATACGGTGGTGGGATCATGAATGGGACTATGAGTCTTTTGTACAATGTCAGTGTGGGTGCAATTGACCCGTACATTATTTCAGGACTCGGAGAGCATGTTTCTCAGTTCGTTATTGGTACGGTTCCGGTTTCCAACTTCGGTCCCGCTTCTGCGACAATCACAAGCATTATGAGTAAAACCGGCAGGTTGGGGGACAAGGTTTCCATCGTAAAATATGGGGCTGACAAAGTGTTTGCCTTTTGTGGCATCACTTCCTGGTCTGATTACAGAACTCTGATGATTAATTTTTCTGGCATGTCTTTGACCTTGCCCGTTCGCGTATGGGATGCGGAGGAAAGCGGCAGTATATTTACTCTGGGCTACATGGGGCATCAACCGTTGATTTCTGCGCACGACCCAATGAAAAAACACAAATTCAATGGAAAACGTATAGGATTTTTCGATGAGGGGATCATTCAGAAAGTTACTTACGGGGACTTGATGAATCAATTCTGATTGATCGGAAACGGTGTTTAACACAATTTGTTGTCTGGCTGGTGCTTCTGGCACTGTCGGTTTGTGAGCTTGTGAGTCACAAATTGGAGAAGTCGCTGAACATATTTTCCCTTGTCGTTTAATAATTATCTGGTATACTAAAAGTAGTTTACTAATTGCGTACTTATTAACACGGTGGAGATTGCCATCGTAATTTGCCTGAGCTGGCCGAGAAGGTCTCTTTTCAGGTAAAGGAGAGGAATATGGGAAATTTAAGGAAGATAATTGTCCTGGTGATGTTTGTGTTTATCGCTGCAGTGGCATGGGGGAGAACTTACTATATTCCTCATATCCATACAGCTGACGATTCCTGGGAAACAACCCTGATCGCGGACAATCTCCAGAATCCCGACCCGCAGGGATTTTATCTGACACTGTATGATGACGCAGGGGCTGTGGTGGTGGATCACCAGTACTATGAGGTTGCGGCAGGCCAGAGTTTGACAATCTCCCTCCGCCCCTTGAACGGCGTTGACGGAGAGGTGGAATGCGGTTCCAATTCGCTGCGGCTCCGGTTGGGATACATGGCAAAAGAATCCACCGGCGGTGGTACGGCAGAGTTTGATTTACCGTCGAAACTCAGTAACAAGGTTGTGTTTTCCACCTCCAATTATTATGACCAACTGACTTGGAGCGGGTTCGCGGTTTTTAATGGTTCCGATACTGCCGTAACAGCCAATGTGACTGTTATGACCACAAGTGGCAATGTCACAAGCCAGTTGACGATTCCTGCAAAAAGCAAAGTGGTGAACTATTTCGAAACTCAGTTCGGTGTCCCGTACGGGGACATCAACGATGTGGTGTTTTCGGCGGATACGCGTTCATTGACCGGCATTACCATTTCCGGTAAAGATAATGACAAGCTGCTCTTCACCGGAACCGGTTCTGACAGGGAAGGCTGGCTGTTGAAGAATCATGAAGAGTACTCAGAGGTGCACGGCATTACCCGGGCGGATGGAAATGCCCTTGCGTTTTGCCTTGGTTACATAGAGACGAAGGGAGAGTATAGTAATATAAAAGGGGTTCGCCTCAGTGACGGCTGCCCGCTGTTTACTGAAACCACTGGTTACGAAAGCTTATATCCGCTGGGGATTATCAGTGATGCCAACCACACGATGGTGTTTGCCTTTGGGATTGATAACAGCAATTCGTCAAATCCCTCATATTTTGTTGCCAGAGTGAATCCTTCTGACGGTACGATTATGTGGAAGAAAGTCTTTTCGGACGCAGTCATGTATTATGACCTGTATCCGGGCCGAATGTGCGCGGCTACAGACGGCTCTACCACGGTTCAGGTAAACATCAGAAACGAAAGCCATATAGTGCAGACTTACTCCTTTGCTGTTGGAGATGGAACCCAAACTTTTTTCTCAAGGTCATTTAACGGGATTCCCACATCCATTGTTTATGATGCGACCACCGGAAAGTATTATTCAATTTTTTCCCAGTACGACAACACGGCCCAGAGATACAGCACAATTGTTCTTTTGCAGAATACCCCGGGTAATCTCGCAGGTACATTTTCCACCGCAGACTTTTCCACGCTGGTTCAGGATGGCCTGAAGCATCATGTCCTGATGTATGGCGGGGGAATTGTCAGTGGGAAAATGTTTCTGATCATCAATGCAAGCATCGGAACCCAATGGCAGGCCAACTCGATTGACATAACAGGCGACTGGCCGGCACAATACTTCATGGGAAGTGTTGACCTGACAAACTTTCAAAGCGATGCGATTACGGCAGAATCAACCTGGCTTCCCGGAAATATGGGGGACGATGTGCACATTGTCAGAGATAAAGACAATTATGTGTATGCGTTCTGTTCCAGCCCTCTTTCAACCTGGTTTGGCAGGACCCTGATATTTGAGTTTTCAGACTATATTGCTTGGACATTGCCGGCTCAGGTAAGTGCCGTATCAGATGATGATATGCTGTTATTGGGATTCCAGAAAATTTGGCTTTCCGACCGTCCCGCAGTCCAGATAACGAAGAGGGCGAAGCAGGGGTCAGTCCGGTATAACAGTAATACTTATCTGCAGCGAATCAGTTTCGATGATATGATGACGGAATGTTGCCGGTAGGGTAATTTTCTTTCAGCGGTTTTAAGAAGGTGATAAAATTGGCACATCCTGAAGGGAGGGTGTGCCATGTCGCTGTTTAAGGTTTTGCTGGTTGTGATGATGAGTTTTGCCGGGATGGCATATTTCGGCTACGGGAAGAAGCAGCAGAATATGAGCACCATGATTGCCGGCGGCCTGATGATGGGGATTCCCTATTTTGTTTCCGGTACATGGGTTTTGTTTCTGATCTGGCTGGCACTGATTGCGTTTCCCGTTGTCTGGAGCAGAATGTGAGCACTTTTACCATCATCGGACATCGGGGAGCCATGGCGGTTCATCCGGAAAACTCGCTGGAAGGATTCCGCTACCTGTTGGATAACGGTATTGAGTGGGCGGAAACAGACTTGAGAGTGAATCGCCACGGCAATATCATTCTGCATCATGATTTCGTCAGTAAACGGCTCATTCCCATTCGCTTCAGCGGGGACGAGCTGAATGCGATTCCACTTGAAACACTGTTGGATACCCTCCCCGGCCTGAAACTAAATCTCGAGATTAAATCCCGTAAAGTGATGGAACATCTTGACGGAATTGCGCAGTTTCGGGAAACATCGGAACGATTCATATTTTCTTCTTTTCACCATTCCCTGGTCGAGCAACTGAAAGGAGCATATCCGCAAATTCCCTGTCTGTTGCTGATGGAAGGGGCCCCTAAAAACCTGTGTGGATACGTAGAAGATTCCGGTGCGGACGGTCTGGTTTTTCAGCACGAATTCTATGACCCGGAAGAAATCGCCTGTCTTATTTCAGCCGGGAAGACGGTTTTTTCCTATTCTGTCGATCTTGTCGAGGAAGCGGTACTGTTCAAAGAAATGGGCCTCAGCGGAATCATCAGCAATCATCCGGTCCGTATCCGGGACAGGCTGCGCCTGGCCGAATCTTCTTCTCCCTTCCGTCCACAGTAAACGGTGGAGCAATGTTTAACCGCAAGTTATTATTCTATCAGTGATTTTCCGGTCATTTCATCCGGCTGCTGAATTCCCAGCAGGAAAAGTAGGGTGGGGGCAATGTCCCGCAGCGCTCCTTCCGTCAGTTTCGCATGCCGGAAGCGTTCTGAAATCAGGCACAACGGCACGGGATTGGTGGTGTGGGCGGTAAAGGGGCCGCCGTCTTCATCCAGCATCTTTTCCGCGTTTCCGTGGTCAGCCGTCAGCAGCATATC
>JAADJC010000103.1 GCA_013151025.1 Acidobacteriota bacterium | reverse complement strand
CAGATGACAAGCCAGCTGAAAACAATTCCCAGAAATGCCGCGATGATAAGTTTAATGGACTCCTTTCGTTTCAATTTTTTAGGCTTAAGCTTGAGTGCCTGCTTTATTTCACTGTTTGTTGCAAACAATACAAACAACAAGAGAAACATCGAGCAAATGGCGAACGACCAAACAAATGGTTCATACATGAGCAGATCCCCCAGCATTGCAATAGAAATCCCCATGGTAGCAGCCTGGATGCCTATTACGCCGGAAGCCAGATAATAAGAAATTTTATTTTGCTTCAAGGTGAACAATGTCAGAAAAAGAAGTGCCACCCCAACGACAATGGATGTTGTGCGAACATCTTTCCGATAAAAAACAAGGGGCAAGAAACAGATAATTGCTCCCAGAAGCCACGCGATGGCGAAGAGCCGGAACCGTAATGTCAGGTTGTCTTTCTTCAATCAATCACTTCCTTCTGGTGTTCTGACGCCTTTTTCTGCAATAAAAAAAAGGGAAAGAGAAAAGAACAATCCGGTCCTTCTCCTCCTTTCCCCAACTCATCACTTTTCACTCCCACGAGCACACTCACTCGCACACGCCCACGCACTACGCTATCGTTACGTCTTTGTCCTTGAACACGTCCTGGACGGTGTTGATGATGCGGATGCCTTCGTCCATGGGTTTCTGGAATGCTTTGCGGCCCAGAATCAGGCCCATGCCGCCGGCTCGTTTGTTCACAAGGGCGGTGCGGACCGCCTGAGCAAAGTCATCCTTGCCGGAAGCGCCACCCGAGTTGATTAACCCCGAACGGCCCATATAGCAGCCGGCGACCTGGTAACGGGTCAGGTCAATGGGGTTATCGGATGTCAATTTTTCGTAAACAAGCGGGCTGGTTTTTCCAAAGTTTATGGCGGTGAATCCGCCGTTGTTCACAGCCTGTTTCTGCTTGATAATGTCGGCTTCAATGGTCACACCAAGGTGGTTGGCCTGGCTGGTCAGGTCTGCCGCCGAATGGTAGTCCACCCCGTCTTTTTTGAAGCCGGAATTCCGCAGGTAGCACCAGAGCACCGTCACCATGCCAAGGGAATGGGCGTAGGAAAAGGCCTCGGAAACTTCCTGGAGCTGGCGCATGGATTCTTCCGAACCGAAGTAGATGGTTGCGCCCACTGCCGCCGCACCCATGTCAAATGCCTGGTCCACGCTGCCGAACAGCACCTGGTCGTACTTATTGGGATAAGTCAACAGCTCGTTGTGGTTGATTTTAACCAGGAAGGGAATCTTGTGGGCATATTTTCTCGCCACGCTGCCCAGCACGCCCAGTGTGGATGCCACGGCGCTGCACCCGGCTTCTATGGCAAGGCGGACAATGTTTTCCGGGTCAAAATAAATCGGGTTCGGAGCAAAGGAAGCACCTGCGGTGTGTTCAATTCCCTGATCCACCGGCAGGATGGACAGGTAACCGGTGCCACCCAATCGGCCGGTGTTATACATCCGCTGGGCGTTTACCAGCACACCGGGTTTCCGGTCACTGAGCATCATAATTCGTTCCACAAAGTCCGGACCCGGGATGTTAAGCATTTCTTTGGGTATGGTGTTGCAGGTGTGTTCCAGCAACTCCCTTCCTTCACTGCCAAGAATTTTTTCATAATCCATCAAAGCCATATCTTCCTCCCGGATATAAATATTCGACGGGGATTTCCACCCCTTTTCGCATTTGAGTTTATTGTAGTCCAGAGAAGTGACAAGTGCAAGTGCGAGTGAAGAGTGATGTGATGGGTGATGGGGTGACAAAAGACCGGAATTCGCCAATGACCGTCCATTGTCAACTCCCTGATTTTTCTTTACAAGTCACGGATCTGCTCGTAGGTACAACTCCCTGCCTTTTCTAAACCATCCACTCGGCCC
The DNA here is from genome assembly GCA_013151025.1 of Acidobacteriota bacterium. Taxonomy (GTDB): domain Bacteria; phylum Acidobacteriota; class Holophagae; order Thermotomaculales; family Thermotomaculaceae; genus UM-FILTER-49-7. The sequence continues at coordinate 20,814 of JAADJC010000103.1, read as the reverse complement.
TACGGGCCGAGCCCTTCGTGCACCCGCACTTTCACTTACCACTGCCCGAAGGGTAACGGGGCAGTCACAATCAATCGTTGGCCATTAATTGGGTGGAAGAAACGCAAGCGCCATGCATGAAGAAGAAAACCCCCTTCTCCCGGCTGCACAGCATCGGGACGGGGCAATCCACTGGTGCTGTAAAATTTCTCCCCCACAAGGGGACAGTCGGCAACTGCAAGATGAATGCGAATCTGATGGGGACGGCCCGTTTTGAGAAATGCCATTATCAACGCACGCTTACCACAACGTTTCACCACCCGGAAACGGGTTTCAGACGGACGGCCACCTTCCAATGCGGCCGCCACCGATCCTGAAACAGGGTGGTCCACCGGGCCAATGGCCGTCGTTACAACAAAACTGTCCGGCATGGCTTCCCCCTCGGCTACGGCAAGGTAGGTTTTACGAATCTCGCCCTTTTGAATTGCCGTGCTCAGACACCGACGGGATTCATGCGTTTTCGCAAAGATAACGGCGCCTGACGTGGGCCGATCCAGACGGTGGATGGGGGACAGTTCTTGGGAAAACCGTTTGCGAACCATCGCTAAAAGGGTATTTTCCAGATATACATCCCCTGGAAGCACCGGAAGCCCTGAAGGTTTGTTCACAACAAGCAGGTGGGTGTCTTCAAAAAGAATGTTGAATTTTTTGGGAACATCCGGTTCCACCCAGGGAAAACGGAAGTAGGATAAAAGCTCACCGGCATACAGATTGTCATCCCGCTTCAGCTGTTTTCCTTCCCTGAAAATCTGTCCCGATTGAATACGATCAAGCCATGTTTCCCGATTGAACCGGGGATAGTTTCGGATATAAAACTCCAGCACTGTCCACCCATTCTCGTTGTTTTTCACACGGTCCCGGTATATATAGCCTGAATTTTTCATAAAATCAGGGTAACGAATACTGGAATCAATTTCCAGTGAAAACCAGGGCAGATCAGCTGTTATGTGTTTTTTCTTCTTTTATTTCCGTAGGATAGTACCGCATATCTGCCAGCAATTTGGGATAGAGTTTCAGACACACCCAGGCATCTGTGGCAGCATAGGACTTCTGTTTTTCTGTCAGTTTCGGTGCCGCCCAGTTGGAACGTTGACTGGATTTGATTAGCCGACGGTGAAGATAGCGAGCAGTCAATGGTCGGGCACCCACTTGGATAATGCCCTTTTCAGCGGCAATGTCGCAGAGTTCCACAAGGCCGCCCGGCTGAAAATCACGAATATCTTTGAGCCGGGAAATATCGTCCCGGAGCCCAATTCCCAGTTTTTTCACATGGTTGCTGGAAAGAAGTTTCAGCAGATTTTGAGAAAATCCGCAGAACCGGAGCCGGAAAAGCCAGGCCGTGTCTTCACTTGCAAGCTGAATCAGCGCCACCGGATAGGAAACTCCCTTTCGAAAAGAGGGGCGGGACTCGGTGTCAAAACCAAGCACCTTGTGTTTCATCAGTTCCAGAGCAATCCGGTCCGCACTGGTTCGATCCATCACTTCGATAATCCTCCCCTTAAAGGTCAAGGGCGGCAGTGTATTTATAAAATCTTTTTCCAAACGGAGTGTTGAGATGGGATTCATCGGTTCCTTTCGTATCTATTTCTTTTCTACCGCCTTACGCGGCCTGTCAGCAACAATACCTCAAAATGGCCCCACCTGCAAGGGAAAAACAGACAAGAGAAAAGCAGGAACAGGTTGAGTTCGAAAAAAAAGTAAAGAGTGACGAGTGAAAAGTGATGGGTGATGAGTTGGGAAAAAGATGGAAATGACGAGTTCCCTGATTTTTCTGCACCCTACTCCAACTCCTACTCATCCCACCCACACTGCTCTTGCCGACTCCCTGACTTTTCTACCACCTAACACCAGACATCTATCACCTGACATCCGGCGCATTGCGCCGTGGAGGCCCGAGTCTGCCGTCCCCAGGCATGCTGTGCCGCTTCGGCAACTTGACAAACCTGTGCCAGGGCGCAATAATGGTCGAACCTTTGCTGAATGAGCGAAAGGAATCTGAGAAATGGCAGGCAGCACTGTGGGCAGGGAAATTGAACGCAAGTTCCTGGTAAAAGACATGAGCTGGAAAAGCGAAGCCACAGGCGTGCCGTACCGACAGGGATACCTGTCCCTTGACCCGGATCGCGCTGTACGGGTGCGCATCGCCGGAAACCGAGCAACCCTCACCATCAAGAGCCGTATTTCAGAGCGTGAGCGCCGGGAATTCGAATACCCGATTCCGGTTGCGGATGCTGAAGAAATGTTAAAAGAAATCTCCCTGGGTTACCAGATCGTCAAGAAGCGTTACCATGTCAAATTTGGCAGCCACACCTGGGAAATTGACGAATTTGAGGGAGAGAACAGCGGGCTTATTGTCGCTGAAGTAGAACTCTCATCCACAGACGAAGCAATCGAACTGCCGCAATGGACAGGAAAAGAAGTGACAGACGACGCGAGGTATCTCAACATATGTCTGTGTCAACTGCCTTTTTCCAGTTGGAACAAGAAATAAATGATCCGTTCAGAATAAACTGAACCGAAGGAGACAGCAATGGCACTGATGCAAAATCTGACCAAACTTCTTATCGCAAGAATTGACGAATACCTGGATGCCATCAGCGAAGGCATGATTGTCTTTCAACAGGGACTTGAGGACTATCTGGGAAACCGAATGACAGATTTTGAAGAAAGGATGGCTATGGTGGACCAATATGAGTCCCGGGCCGACAAACTTCGCCGTGAGATTGAAAATCAATTGTACAGCCACTCTCTCATACCGGAAATGCGTGGAGATGTGCTGGGCCTTCTGGAACATCTGGACAACATTATTGACGTCGCAAAGGAAACATTAACTCAGTTTTCAATTGAAGTGCCGGACATCCCCATGGAACTGGTGGAAGATTTTACCAAACTGGGAGAAAGCAGTGTTAAAGCAGGGGAAGAACTGGTTAATGCGGCACGGGCCTTTTTCCGGGAATTGAGCCGGGTGAAAGACCATATTCACAAGGTATATTTTTATGAAAAAGAAACGGACCGGATTACCAGCAATCTGAGAATGAAAATTTTTCGCAGGGACATGAAACTGAGTCGTAAAATGCACCTGCGGGATGTGGCGGTTCATGTGGCTAAAATCTCTGATGAAGCAGAGAATGTGGCGGATCGATTGTCCATCTATACCATTAAACGGAGCATCTGACACAGATGCTGTTATTCTTCCTTTCTTCAGGACTTTTTCTCGGTTGGTCCCTGGGGGCCAACGATGCCGCAAACGTATTCGGTACTGCTGTCGGCTCACGGATGATCCGATTCAAAACCGCCGCCATCATATGTGGTATTTTTGTAATCATCGGCGCTGTCGCAGGCGGAAGCGGAACCAGTGAAACCCTGAGAAAACTGGGGGCTGTCAGCGCCCTGAGCGGCGCATTCACGGTAGCCTTATCCGCAGCACTTTCCATCTTCGTAATGGTTCGGGTGAAACTGCCGGTTTCCACTTCACAGGCAATTGTCGGCGCCATTATTGGATGGAACCTCTTCGCAGACAAACCCACCGATACTTCTACTTTGATAAAAATTATCGGAACATGGATTATCTGCCCCATTCTCGCTGGGATGATTGCCGCCGTTTTGTATATCATTGTCCGATTCCTGGTGAACCGCAGCAGACTTCATCTGCTTCGTCAGGACCAGCTGACACGGTACGGGTTGATTATTGTCGGCGCCTTTGGCGCCTACTCCCTCGGTGCCAATAATATCGCCAATGTTGTCGGCGTATTTATCCCCTCATCGCCGCTCCACTCCCTGGTTCTTCCCATTCTCGGCACTTTCAGCCCGGCACAGCAACTTTTTCTCATCGGTGGAATTTCCATCGCAGTGGGGGTTGCCACGTATTCAAAAGGAGTGATGGAGACGGTAGGATCCAGTGTGGTAAAATTGTCGCCTCTGGCTGCTCTCATAGTAGTTATGGCGGAAGCCACCGTGCTTTTCGTATTTGCATCCAAAGGACTGGATTCATTTCTAATCAGCCATGGATTGCCCCCTATCCCCCTGGTTCCAATTTCCAGTTCACAGGCCGCTATTGGTGCATTGGTGGGGATTGGACTTGTTCGTGGGGGTAAGGGGATTCACTATTCTCTGCTGGGAAAAATCAGCCTCGGATGGGTTGCTACACCGATCATGGCCAGTATCATCACCTTCATCGCCCTGTTTTTCATGCAGAATGTATTTAATCAGACGGTCATCGCACCGGAAAAGGCTACGGTTGAAATTCAGTTAAAAGAACCTGGGAAAGTGAAAACCACAGACACATTGACTCAAAGCAAAAAAAAGTCTGCCTCTCAGTCTCATAACGATTTCCATATTTTCCCTCAGAAATACCGGTCACATCCCATCATCAAAGTTATTCCGAATTCGTTCAACCACCTTATGAACGTCAAAAGGCTTAATAAAGAAACCGTCTGCCCCGGCTTCTTTTGCCTGCTGCATGGTCTTTTCGTCAGAAAAACCGGATAAAAGATACACCCGGATATTTCGGGTCGCCGGGGAAGCCTTCAACTTACGCAGCACCGACAGGCCATCCAGCATCGGCATCGTATAATCCATTAAAATGGCGTCCACTTGCCCGTCCAAAGCTTTTTTCAACACTTCAGCGCCATTTTGAGCAGGTATCGGCTCATAGCCTGCCCGCTGAAATGCCGCCATAAGAATATCAAGGATCAGAGCTGAGTCATCACAAATCAGAATTTTCATGAACATATTGTATCTAATTCTGGCACTAATCACAAATTTACCTGGTTCCATAACAAAGACAGACTCGGAAACAAAAAAATCAGGCAGGTAAACCCTGCCCGATTTTAGCATTGAAGAAACTTAATTCGTCAAGTTTCAGTTATAACTGATCAATCGTCGCGTGCGCTTTCCTCACCAGTTTCGTGTATTTGAACACGGGATACCCGTCATCCTGGCGATAGGTTCTGAATCTTGTCGGTCCCATGTTGTAGGCCGCCAGAACCAGGTTCATATCTTTGAAACGGGTTGCCAGTCTCTTCAGATACCGAATCCCCAGAGTTACGTTCAATTCAGGATTGTACAATGCGTCATTCCCATCAAGAACAATTCCGTAATCTCTGGCAATTGCTTTGCCTGTAGCAGGCATCAACTGCATCAACCCTACGGCCCCCACTGGAGATTTTGCATATTTGTTGAATGAACTTTCTGTCTTCATCACAGCCATTACGAATTCCACGGAAAAACCGCTGTCCAATGACTCTTTTGCAATAATCCGGGCCAGATCTTCTTTCTCACGATCTGTCAGATTTGTATTTACACTCGCTAAAACCTGTCGAACCCTTTTTTCCCGCTGATGAAGATTTACAAAACGCGCAAAGTCATATTCGCGCATCCGGGTATCTGTGTTAATCGGTTGTGTAACCGGAATACCGGCAGTAAGTGCAATGACTGTCACTGCAATAACCAGTATTTTCAAGATGTTTCTCATACGGTACCTCCACAATTGCCGTACAATATCACACAAAACAATTTAGTCAAGAATTATATTTTTGCAAGTGATAAGCGTCACTTTTCTTATCTGTTATAAAAATAAAGGTTCAGTTCCCATCGGTTCAAGATATTCAGCACAGTCACCTGCCCAGTGAAATACCGATAGATTCCGCCGTTTTCACAAGTTGGCCTTCCGGGTCCACATTCTTCAATGATGCGACTGCTTCTTTTATTGGAGAAATCCTGATTTTTGGAGTTTTCAGACACACCATGTGAGCGCATTTTCCGCTTGCAAGACAATCCACAGCTGCCACTCCAAACCGGGTTGCAAGGATTCGGTCAAAAGCAGTTGGCGATCCGCCACGCTGCAGATGGCCCAGAACCGTCACACGCACATCCATCCCCGTCCGTTCCCCTATCTGTTCACCCACAATGTTGCCCACACCACCCAGTCGAGGAGATCGCCCCCGAATACCTGTTTCTTTGAAAACCATTTTACCGCCGATGGGACGGGAACCTTCCGCTACCACCACAATGGAAAATTTACTGCCTGTCCGGCTTCGGCGAATTATCTTACTGCACACTTTTTCAATGTCGTATTCAATTTCCGGGATCAGAATCACATCGGCGCCACCGGCAAGGCCGGACTCCAACGCAATCCATCCTGCGTACCGTCCCATCAATTCCACAACAATTACCCGATGATGACTCTGGGCCGTGGTATGGAGCTTATCCAGGGCTTCGGTTGCGGTGGTAATCGCGGTATTAAAACCAAATGTGTAATCTGTTGCCTGCAGATCATTGTCAATCGTTTTGGGTACCCCTACTATGCAGACCCCCTTTTCAGTAAATTTATCCGCAATAGCCAGGGTACCGTCTCCCCCGATCACCACCAGGGCATCGATCTGCAGAATTTCCAGGTTCTCTACTACCTTGTCAGACATATCCCGGATAACTTCCTTGCCCCCCTCAGCGGTCACATACTCAAATGGATTTCCACGATTGGTCGTGCCCAGAATAGTGCCTCCCCGTGGCAGAATACCCCGGATACCGAACTCTGTCATTTCAACCAGGCTGCTTCCGGTGACCAGCCCCTCAAAACCGTCAGGGACCCCATGCACCCGCCAGTTGTATTTTCGAATTGCGGTCTTTACAACACCCCTGATTACGGCGTTCAACCCGGGACAATCCCCACCGCCGGTCAATAGGGCAATTTTTTTTATAGCTGTTTTACATTCAGTCATTTGTCATCCTCCAGGAGATATTTCAAGAAATGAAACACCTATCACAATATAGCCACCATTCTATCTTTTGTAAAGCACTACTCCATCGCCATGGTGGAACAGCAGGAATTGCAGTATTATCTTTTCTTTTTTGTAATGTTTTTGTGGACGAGTGACCAGGCCCATGCTATCCTGAATTTAAGGAGACACTACTGGCCACTGAAATCAGACCCCCCAACCACTTGATTCACGAAAAAAGTCCCTATCTGCAGCAGCACGCGCACAATCCTGTGGATTGGTATCCCTGGGAAAAACCCATTTTTGATCTGGCAAGAAAACGGAATGAAAGGGAACCCGACCTATTAACCTGTGCCGCGACTTCGCCTGCGCTGCTCCCTCGGCAAGCCTGGCGCAGGTCTTACAGTCCCTGCAGGGTGCAGGGGCTGTGATTCGTAACATGTGATTTGTAATTTGTAAAATCAAAGAGTTGGCAAACGGCGCTTGCACCAAGTGTTGAATGACGGATGCCATCGGGAACAAGAACTGATTCTCCGTCTTGCTCTATCTTTTTCTGAACTTTGTATTTTTGTATTTGTGTAGAAATCTTGTCCTTTTCCCCTCTTCCTCAGCGCTCTCTGCGAACTCTGCGGTGAAGATCTCGCCGGTTCCTGCTGCTCCGCTTTTTTCACTCAGTTTTTATTTGACGAGTCAATTCATGAATGCCAGAATAAGGAGAATATTCAAGTCCGGGAGGTTTCTTTGAAGAAGATTCTTGTTCTATCGGTGATTCTGATACAGGTTCTCGCTCTGGCTGGAAATACGGCTCCCCTTCAAACTGTACCGGAACAGACAGATTACAAAAGCACCTCCCGCCTGAAAGATGTGGTTTCTTTCTTCAGTGAGCTTCAATCCCGATATCCGGACCAGGTCATTCTAAGCTCCATCGGCACGAGCTTCGAAGAACGGAACATTCCCCTTGTAATTCTGGGCAAGCCGGCCCTGGCCGCCCCCCATCAATCCGACAAACCTGCCATTTTGTTCGTGGCCAATATCCACGCAGGGGAAGTGGAGGGAAAGGAAGCGCTGCAAATGCTGGCACGAGACATGCTGGCGAAACACCACCCTGCCCTGGAAAGGTTCAACATCCTCCTTGTCCCGGTGTTCAATCCGGACGGAAATGAGAAAATTGACCCGGCCCACCGCCCTTATCAACAGGTGGAAAACGGTGTCGGCGTCCGCACAAACGGTCTGAACATGGACTTGAACCGGGATTTTGTAAAACTGGAAAGCCCGGAGGTGAAAGCATTGGTCTGTCTGTACAATCAGTGGCTACCCCTGGTTTACGTCGATTGCCATACCACCAATGGCTCCCATCATACAGAACCCTTAACATGGATTTGGGGCAGACATCCCAACGGCAGTGTGGAAATCCACCGTTATATTTACAAAACCCTGCGCCTATGGGTCAACAGTTATGTGCTGAAGCATTACAATATTGAAGCGATTCCCTACGGAAATTTCGACGACGCAACCCATCCGAAACAATGGCGACAATTTCCTTCCATGCTTATGGTGGGAGTGGACTATTTCGGCGCGAAAGGCTCTTTTTCATTTCTGAACGAAAACTATGCTTACGCAGATTTCCCCACAAGAATTAAGGCCTGCTATGCCTTTCTTGACAGCCTGCTCCGTTTCACTTTGTCTCATCAGAACGAAATGACAGAGCTGGTCAGCCGGTTCAGGAAACAGCCGGATGTGGAATTCCGGGATCATGTAAAAGCAAAATCTTTCCCGGATAAAATCACAATCCACGGTTTTCGGGAATACCGGGACGAGAAGGGACACAGAGTGACTACCAGTGAACAGATGGACAGAAAACTTGATTTCATGGGAGACTTCAGCGGAAACATGGAGAAAATCAACGGGTTTTATGTTTTCCCGAAAGGAATGAAGGGGTTGAAGGAAAAGCTGCAACAACATGGAATTCTTGTGTATAAACTCCTTTCCCCTGTCACAGCTGTCTGTCATATTTTCCATTTCTCAAAAATCACATACAAAAACCGTCCCTTCCAGGGGCACGTGATGATGAAAACTGTTGAAGGAACCTGGCGATCCTCTGAAAAAACTATACCCACAGGCTGGTATGCCATCCCATTGGATCATTCTCAGATCTTTCGTCAGTTGGCCGGCGCCATACTCGAACCGGAAAGCAAAGATGCCCTCTATCGTTACGGGTTCTGGTCCACTATGATCTATCCATCCGAATGGCGAAACGTCCCCGGCGATTATCCAATTTACCGGCTGCCTGCCGGTTGCGGCCTGAAGCTCCGCCTCTTGTCAAATGATCAGTGAAGCAATGGTTCGTCTGGCGGCACAATTCAATCGGCGGGGCTTTCAGAGTGTAAAGGTATTTGCCGATCGGAAACAACTGTGTAGCGCCTTTGAACAGGAACTGGCAAGCGTAAATTCCGTTGGATTCGGTGGTTCAGTCACCACCCGGGAACTGGGACTGCCCGCCCTCGCCAGCAAAAAAGGAAAAACAGTCTGGGACCACTGGGCTCCAATGGTGGATAAAATGGTTGCACGCCGAAATCAGATTTCTGCAGACCTGTTTGTCACCGCTGTCAATGCCGTTACTGAAGATGGAATCATCGTGAACGCGGACGGAATCGGCAATCGCGTCGCCGCATCGATTTTCGGGCCGAAGACTATCCTGTTCATTGTCACCCCCAATAAGCTAAACAGGAATCTGGCCGAAGCAATAACAAGGGTTCGTAATGTCGCTACTCCCCTGAACGCCAGACGTCTGGGTACTAATCCCCCCTGCGCTTCAGACATGCAATGCCATGACTGTCTGGGGGAAAATCGCCTGGATCGGGTCTTTGTCATCCACGAATACTGCCCGGCCGAGTCAAGATTCGTAATCTTTATCCTGAATGAGCCAATGGGTTATTGACTTCACCCTATATTTTTCGGTAGAATCACCATATGGATAAAGCCGAACTGATTAAACGAATCAAACGATCTGCTGACTTTTACAAGGAAGGGCGGGTGTATGAAGCATTTCAACTGATTGAACCCCTTCATAACCGTATTCAACATGAAAAGGTTCAGAAGCTCTACACAATCTCCCGCAAAAAATCACTGAATAATATCAAACACCTTTTAAGCGAGAAACGCTACTCCAGAATCCTTGAACTGCATGAAGCATTTTTATCGGATATTGAGGACCCGGATTTTGAAATCCTTGTTGTAACGGCCAGAGAAGAGATACAGAAACTGGAAGATGTCCACTTGGAAATAACACCTGAAGACATCGATCCTGCTCTGGAAGACCCCATCACGGAGGTGATCTCAGCATCATGGGCTGCAGGTGTGATCAGTGATGACACCCAGTCTGCCATTGCGGTTGAAGACATAGAAGAAATCCAGCTTCCGCAATCCTCCGAATATGAACCCCCGGTTACTGCTGAATCTCCAGTTGAAGAGTTTGAAGATACGGGAATATCCGATGAAACCGATGTAAACGAACTGATTCAGCGGGGAGTATCTTTGTACGAAGTAGGAGATGTTCAAAATGCCTTGAGAATCTGGGGAAACGGACTTCGCTTTGACCCTGGAAATGTTATTTTGAAGGAATACATCGCCAATGCCAGCCGGGAAATCGAAGAAGAGGCCTCCGGCTCACCTGAGTCTTCTCCTGACCAACTGATCCCCATGACAGAAAATGACCCCGATCCCCAGGAATTGAACAGAATCGTCGCAATGGGCCGTGCAGGAGATATGGAACAGGCACTCAATGCACTGGATGTGATGGAAAAACAAACAGGGGCTTCTCCGAAAATCGATGAGTCTCGGGAATACATCCGGAATCTCTCACACCAGTACGGCATCAGCACCATCTCCGCAAAGGTGGAGGAACTACTCAATTCACACCGGGCAGGAGATGCGGTACGGATTCTGGAACAACACCTTAATGAGCACCCTGAGCACATGGAGCTAAGTGACCTGCTGGAAACCGCCCGAAGGAGGATGTCCGATGAGCCGCCAAATCTGGATGCTTCGCTGGAACTGGATTACGACGCAAAGGATCTCGGCTCTTCACAAAAACAGGCAGCACCGATTCAGAAGTTTGCTTCACCACCGAGAAAGAAGAGAAAACAACAACAGATTATCATGGTCAGAGACAACAAGCGTATCATATCAATTGGCATTGTCATAGGTGTTCTCATAGTTCTTGCAGTAGTGGCATATTTCCTGGTTCCACAGATCCGCCTACAGCAATTTTATAAGAATTTTAAGAAACAGCACGCAGTGAAAACCACCTCTGCCCCGGTAAATTCTGACATCAAGCAAAAACGGGAAAGAAAATATCAGGCTTCAACTGTCCAGGCAAAACAATTTTACAATGAGCATCGCTACCTCTTTGCCTACTATCTGTTTCTCCACGCAGACTCAATTCATCCTCTGAATCCGGAAGATCTGCAATTCCTGAATGCGTCCCGAAATGAAATGCACCAGAAAGTAAATATATCCAGACTCAAGCGTCAGGCACAGAAAGCCCTGGCCAGAGGAAACTACCCCAAGGCAATTGAAAGTATATATGCCATCTTGGCGTCCAATCCGGATAACATCCAGTACAAGAAACAACTGACTACTCTCTACCTGAAGGCAGGTATTGATAATGTCAGCAAAAACCATCCCCATGATGCAAAAACAGACTTTAATTTTGCCAGAATACTGGACCCAATGAATCCACTTCTCAGTAAGCATATTTTGGTCGTAAACCGACTCCTCAGCGCTCAGATTTCCCGGCACCAGGCGGACGAATGGTTTATTTTCTTCCGGTAGCAGACTGAAATGCCACTGAAATGTCGCTCTTGTGGACATCTCAATCGGGATCAGGCTGAAGCATGTGAGCGTTGCGGATGTGACCTCCAATATTCACTACTGTTCGACACGGTTATCCGGAACCGGGAAGACGAATCCCGATTTCTTTTCCCCATGGATGTTCCAGAAGGGGATGAGATGGAAATGATCCCGGAAATAGATGAAGACCTGTACACAGGGGAAACCGCATATTCCAGCAATCATGATCCGAAAGTGAAAGCCCCCGCATCTCCTCCCGGAAAATCGCCTCCTGCTTCTGTCAGCAGAGAATTACAGGAAAGGGCCAGTCACATGCTGGTATTGGCTACTGCCGAGCTTCTTTTATTTATGACATTTTTTATGCTGTTGTCCATGATCGCAAAGATTACCGTACCCCATTTGATCCTGGCAAATTGGAAACTGGCTGTCGTGTGTTTGTGCTATTACAGTTTTGTCACTGTGTCGTCCTTGTACTTTACCGGGGAAACCACTGCATCCACCTTGGCGAACGCCATAATCCGGTGAGGGGTCAAGCTGGGAAAGGGAAAAGAAAGTAGAGATAAAGTTGAGTAAAAGACCAGGTTGAGTAAAATAAAGAGGTATTTTGTGCGCCTCTGGCGCCTGCGTTTTATTCTGAACGGAAAGGGAAAAGACAGGGAATCAGCCATTGACAGTACACCGCTAATTCCCTGATTTATCTAACACCCAACATCTATCCAAACATATTTGAAATTTGAAGAGGTGGGCGTCATACGGCACTCAAAGCCGCAGGCAAACTCTTTGATTATTCTGCACAAATTACAAACCACAGGTTACGGTGCCTGCTCCACAGGCACAAGTAACAAAAAAACCCCTCCATGAAGGAGGGGTTTTTAGATACAAGTGTCACAGATTAAGTTTATTCGCCAATTTTGAAACGAACGAAACGGTTAATCTGAATGTTTTCTCCCATCTCAGCAATCTTTGAAGAAACCAGCTGACTCACAGTCATATCCGGGTCCTTAACAAAAGACTGCTCAAGCAGGCAATTTTCTCCGTAGTACTTGCTCATCTTTCCGGCTACAATCTTTTCAACAATGTTTTCCGGCTTCCCCTGAGCACGAATCTGGTCCATGTAAATTTCTTTTTCCTTGGCCAACTCTTCGTCTGTTACATCTTCTTTTCTAACAAAACGAGGGTCACTGGCCGCAATATGCATAGCAATGTCCTTCACCAACTCTTTAAACGCATTGTTGCGTGCAACAAAGTCGGTTTCACAGTTGACCTCGACAAGTACACCCAGTTTACCGTTGGAATGAATGTAACTTCCAACAAGCCCTTCGGCTGTTTTCCGCCCCGCCTTTTTTGATGAGGCATTCAATCCCTTTTTCCGCAACAGGGTTACAGCTTTTTCCAGGTCGCCGTCGGTTTCCACCAGAGCCTTCTTGCATTCACCCATGCTGAGGCCGGTCTTTTCCCGGAGCTCTTTTACCTGGCCGGCAGTAATCTTTGCCATTCCTACTTCTCCTTCTTCTCTTCCTTTTGGGCAGCAGCCTGTTTTTTTGCTTTCGGTGCCGCTTTTTCTGTCGGCTTCTTTTCTGCCTTTGCCTTAGTTGTCTTTTTAACAGCAGCCTTCGGCTTCTTCACTTCCTTCTTTTCTGCTTTTTTAGTAGTTTCAGCTTTCACTGTCTTTTTCTTCGGTGCAGCCTTCGATTTGGCTTCTTTTTTCACCTTTTCTACCGGTTTTGCAGTCGATTTAGTTTCAACAGCCTTCTTCTCAGCCTTGGGTTCAGCCACTTTCTTTGCTTTTGACACAGTTTTGAGTTTTGCCTTGGGCTCTTCAGCCTTCGGTTCCACTGCCTTTTCTACTTTGGGTGCTGCCTTGGGCGCTGCTTTGGGTACTGCTTTGGGTTCTGCCTCGGCCTTCTTTTCAGCCTTGGGTTCAACTGTCTTCTCAACCTTTGGAGCTGCCTTCGGCTTGGCCTCCGTTTTCGGCTCCGGTTTTACCGCCGCTTTTGGCTCCAATTTTGCCTCCGGCTTCGGTTTCGGCTTTTCAGCCACAGCCTCAGGTTCAAAACCAGCCCCTTCGGCAGCCAATGCTTCTTCCGCAGCTTCCTGATTGATACCGGCGATGTCCTGCCCTTCCTTGATGGCCTGAACCATCTTGTTGACGAACAGTTTAATCGCCCGAATGGCATCATCATTGCCGGGAATAACCCAGTCAATCACATCAGGATCGCAGTTGGTGTCTACCACCGCAACCACAGGGACGTTCATGATTCTGGCTTCCTGTACTGCAATTTTTTCCCGTCTGGGGTCAATAACAAACATAATATCCGGAACTTTTTTCAGCTCTTTCAGACCACGGAACAGCTTCATCAGCTTAATCCGCTTTCGTTCCAGACCGTAGCGGTCTTTCTTGGAATAGTGCTCAATCTCTTCGCTTTCCAACAGTTTTTCGAGATCGTTGAGTTTATCAATACTCTTCTTGATAGTGCTGAAATTGGTCAAAGTTCCGCCCAACCATCTCTGGTTCACAAACGGAATACCGTACTGCCCCACACTTTCAATAGATTCCTGCGCCTGGCGCTTGGTGCCCACGAACAGGACGTTCTTTCCCTTCGTCGCAGAATCCGTAATGAATGATGCGGTTTCCCGGAAAAGTTTCATTGTTTTTTGCAGGTCAATAATGTAGATACCATTCCGGCTTCCAAAGATGTACTTTTTCATCTTAGGGTTCCAGCGACGGGTCTGATGTCCGAAGTGAACACCGGCCTCAAGCAGTTCTTTCATGGAAATGTCAACCAACGAATACCTCCTTTAACAGGTTCCTTGCAAGATTAGTTTTATAATTAACGTTTGGAGAACTGGAATCTCTTCCTGGCCTTTGGCTGCCCGTATTTTTTTCTTTCTTTCATTCTCGGGTCACGGGTCAGGAATCCAGCAGTTTTCAGCCGCTTCCGCAATTCGGGATTGTACTCAAGCAATGCGCGGGCAATCCCATGTCTGATCGCCCCAGCCTGACCGGCAATGCCGCCGCCTTTGACCGTTACATATAAGTCAAATTTGTCGATCGTTTCCGTCAGTTGTAAGGGCTGGCGAATGATCATTTTCAGAATACCACTGTCCACATATTCGTCAACAGGCTTCTGATTGATAATCATTTCGCCCTTACCGGGTCTCAGGAACACTCTGGCTACCGCTGTTTTCCGGCGACCTGTTCCATAGTATTGAAGGTTCCTCACAAAAATCCTCCTACCTTTCTTCCGTTATAGATTCAATGCTTCGGGTTTCTGTGCTTCGTGGGGATGTTGGTCCCCTACATATACCTTCAGCTTTTTGTACATCTGTCTTCCCAACCGGTTTTTCGGCAGCATCCCCTTTACAGCGTGTTCCAGAATATGCTCCGGATGCTTATCCAGCATCTGGCGGGCGGTTCGTTCTTTCATGCTGCCAGGGCGTGTAGTCCGCCACCGATACAGCTTCTGATCCCATTTGTTGCCGGTAAACACAATTTTCTCCGCGTTGATGACAACGACAAAATCACCGGTATCCACATGGGGAGTATACACAGGTTTGTGCTTTCCCCGGAGAATCCGTGCAATCTCTGCTGCCAGCTTTCCAACCGGGCGATCCGTAGCATCCACCACGAACCATTTGCGGTCAACCGACTCTTTTTTTGCAAAAAAAGTTTCTTTCATTACCGAACTCATTACCAAGCACTCCTTCAGTCAAATAATCACAGACAGTCAAAAAACCCCCTTAAAAGTTGCCAAACTCAAGGGATTCTCTCAACATTTGTTGTTAACAGGCATGGGAGATTCACAGGGGCATGTGGTAAAATCCTCAATGCCATGGAGAATATTAGCATAAACTATCTTGTAAACGAAATTAAAAATTTCGTAAAAAAGCAATCCCGAATCAGCCGGGTCTCACTGAAGTCCGGATATCTGGAATGTCGGCTGGGAAACCAGTACCTGTTTTTTTCATCCATCCCCCGCTCAGCCCCCTTTTTTCTTTCAGAAAACCGTCTCTCAGCCGATACCGGCCAGAGCTCCGACATTAATGTTCTCAGAAAATACCTTGAAGCGGGAACCTTGATTGCCATAGAAAAACCCCGGGACGAGCGCATTATTGATTTCCACATTTCCAAACTGGCGATCTGGGGAGAAGAACAGCACTTTCATTTCATTGTGAACGCCGGTTCCGTACCCACCCGTTGGGCAATTACTGATGGAGAATACAAAATTATCTGGATCCGGAATGATCCAGAGGCCATCGCCGGAACCCAATTCCAGTGGCCAAAAGACAATCGTGCTCCCTTGTCATCCCTGAAACCAGAAGCGCTTTCAGAGTTTTCTTCTCCCCGTGATCTTTACACCAGCGTGTGCGGACTGGGACCGGCCTTTGCCGCCGAAATCCTGGCAAGCAGCGAACCCGAGCTCCTTCTTTCTGATCTGTTACAGGCACAACCGGGTCAGGGTTTTGTCTATGGAAACCGTGTATTCCCCGTTCCCATGAAAACACTGGGGAAACCGGATGCTGTCAAGCCGGACATGAGTTCCGCACTGGCAGAACAACACCTGCACAAGCTGGAACAGGAAAAATTTCAACAGACCCGTTCCCGTGCAGAAAAAAAACTTCGCCGTGAAATCGATAAGAAACGCAATCTCCTGAAAAAACTGGGAAAGGAAATTCAGTCCTGCAACAAAAACACACCCCTTCTCAGAAAAGCCGAAACTCTGTCTGCCCACTTTCAGGAACTGAAACCGGGATTGAAAACAATTCGGCTTCCTGACCTTCAGAACAACATCCTTTTGGACATTTCACTGGACCCGGAACTAACACCACCAGAAAATATCAGCCGTTTGTACCGGAAAGCCGCAAGACTCAAACGGAAATTGCCCCTGATTCAGGAAAGAATTCAGGTCGTGCAATCCGAACTTGCTGCGCTTGAAGATGATCGATATTCGGTGGAACAAGCCGCATGCCTGGACGACCTCCGGGGAATCCTCCCTGAAAAACCAATGAAAAAGGGCCGTAAGAAAGAAAAAATCGTACCGGGAATTCGAAGGATCGAATTGGGAAACGGGTTTTTCGCCTATGTCGGGAGAAACAGCATCGGGAACCAGACGCTGTACTCACAAAAGCTAGGGCCCAAAGACCTGTGGTTTCATGCCAAAGACATCCCCGGAAGCCATGTGATACTGAAAAATCCGGGTGGAAAACCCATCCCCCCTGCACTGGTTGAAAAAGCTGCACAACTGGCCGCCGCATACTCCGCCGCCGGTTCCAACACACTGGTGGAAGTCCAGTACACCTCAAAAAGAAATCTGTATTCCAGCAAAGGTAAGGGTCGAGGCTTCGTACTCCTTCGCAAATTCAAAACCATCCTGGTCAAACCGGGCGGCTCCGACGCCATGGATGGTGGATACTAAATGTTGAATGCCAGGACATCGATAACAAAAGTTGTCTGACAATGGCATAGTTTTACGTCATTCTGTAAACACAAAGTTCATTTCCCTGTGGCACAAAAAAACTGTTATCGATGTACCGGCACTTACCAGCTAAGCTGTAAGGTGAAATAACAATCAAGGTCAAGAAGGTGGCAAGGTTGATCAAAGAAAAGAAGTAACAAAGAAGTGTCCTGTTCTGACCGGAAAAAGACAGGGAACCGGCCATTGACAACAAGCCGCTAATTCCCTGTTTTTCTGCACAAGTTACAAGTCACGGTGCCTGCCCCGCAAGCACTGATTTGCCATCTAACATCCGGCGCTTTGTGACGTCTTCCCCCTACTTCTTCTAATACAGATCCAGTTTTACAAGGCGTGTTTCCAGGGGGCCGTTGAAAAGCGGTACCCGTTTTGAGGTGCGAAGCCCGATGTGTTTCATGAGGCCGATACTGCCACAGAGAATCCATGCAGTGGAGCCGGTACAACTCTGCTTAAGAAAATCCCCAAACTCGTGGATGGTGATTTCCGCTTGGTTTTGTTCCCCGAGGCGAACGCCATAGGGCGGATTGGTGATGATGGTGACGTTTTTAAACCCCTTCAGGTCGTGAAAGTCCCTGCGTCTCACCTGAACCAGATCCCCGCCGGGTATTTCATTCAAATTTTCGCAAGCCGCATCCACTGCCCGCCCATCAATATCGGAGCCTTGAATCAGTCCCTCCGGATAGGGAAGCACACGGCCATCCGCATCCTGTTTAACCTTACGCCACAGAGTTTCGTTAAAATCCGGCAAGCGAAAGAAACCCCATTTTTCACGGCGAAATCCTGCCGGAACACGACAATGCGCCATCAGTGCCTCCGCCAGAATGGTGCCGGAACCACACATTGGGTCAACCAGCGGCCGCTCTCCCTGCCAGCCGGAAATCCTGAGAATGGCTGCTGCCAGGGTTTCCTGCAGCGGTGCCAGCACCGACGCCTTTCGATAGCCCCTTCGATGGAGCGCGCCGCCGGAGGTGTCCGCGCTGATGGTGGCGAAATTATCCCGGAGGTTCAGGTTGATCCACAGGTCCGGGTTCCGGGTGTCCACGCTGGGGCGCACCCCTGTTTTTTCCCGGAAAAAGTCGGCGATCGCGTCCTTGACCCGAAGTGCCGCGAATTTGGAATGATTAATCTGGCTGTCTGACACGTTGGCAAAAACAGCAAAGGTCTGGTCCGGTGACAGAAAACGGGACCAGTCAATTTCCATTACCTTCTTGTGAAGCACTTTTTCAGTGTGGCACCCGAAATGCGCCAGGGGGGCCAGAATTCGGCTGGGAATCCGTGCACAGTAATTGATGGTGTAAAAAGAAGTTGGCGTGGCAGTAAAATGAACTCCCCGATACGTGGGTTCCAGCCCGGTTGCCCCCAGTTCCGCCAGCTCTTCAGCGGCGACATCTTCAATGCCTCGTCCACACTGTGCAAAATACTGTTGGTTTTCCTGATACAAATATTGCTGTTCCGTCATCTTTCCCTCTCCATCTTTACAAGTGGCGGACAATCTGCCACCAGTTCATGTATTCCGCATCCCCAGTGTAGCCCATCATTGGCAATAGTGCGAGAGGGAAAGAGCGCGGCTCTGCCGCCGTGGATGGTGGATGGTTTGGAAAAAAACAGGGAAATGGTCAACTCACCGTTCCGATGTCCTTCCCATTCTTCACTCAACCTTAACCTGCGCCACCGCTACACGGCGGTGATCCCTTTCTTTATCTCCACCCGTGTGCTACAGTTTTGCAATGAGCCGGAAGCAGTTTTTATTGAGTGCCTCACTTTTCATTCTAACCTTGATCACAACCACTTTTATTGGCGGCAGTGGGTTTGAGCAGTTCTACGTTACTCACACAACAATTTTTGATATTTCCTTCTGGGTTGGGGGCCTGACGTACTCAATTCCACTGATGGCGATTCTTTTCAGCCACGAGATGGGACATTATCTCACCGCGAAAAAATACGGACTGGTAGTTACTCCCCCGTACTTTATCCCGGCACCGACTCTCATCGGCACTTTCGGCGCGTTCATCCGAATCAAGTCCCCGTTTTTCGGTAAACGGGAACTCTTTGACGTAGGAATTGCCGGACCCATAGCCGGTTTCGTGGCGGCGGTACCCGTCCTGATTACAGGGTTGTTCCTCTCCCGAATTATCATGGTCAACCCTGTCAGCGGGAACTTCCTTGACTTCGGGAAACCCGTTCTTTACATCCTCATGGAACCCATCATTTTCCCCCATATACCGGCAGGGGGAGACGTGCTTCTCCATCCCACCGCCTTTGCGGGATGGATCGGCATGCTGGTCACATCCCTGAACCTGCTCCCGGTGGGGCAGCTTGACGGCGGCCACATCGCCTATGCCGTACTGGGAAAAAAGGCCAACCGCATCTCATTCGCCCTCATCGGTATCCTCGCCATACTGTCTTATTTCTACGAGGGTTGGTTGTTGTGGATTGGCTTGCTCCTGATTCTCGGACTTCGCCATCCCGCCCTTCCCTACATCTCTGAAGAATTGGATCCCACGCGAAAAAAGCTGGCTATCCTTGCCCTTATTATTTTCATCCTCTCCTTCATGCCGGTCCCGGTAAAATTATGAAGGAAGTGATGGGTGATGAGTTCAGAAAAGACGGGAATGGCTAATTCCATGATTTTTCTGCTGACCACACCCAACGCCCATTTCCCTGATTCTTCTTACTAAAATTCCAACTATTTGACAGATGTGGCTCTCAATGATACGGTGAGCGGGATTGGAGGCTGCAATGAACCCACTGTCTCAGAAAATTCTTAACGCTCTTGAATTTACTTCCGGTTGTACAGAACCTGCTGCTATTGCCTATGCTGCGGCGTGGGCCGGAAAATACTTTCTCGGCGAACCGGACACGCTTCTTGTGGAACTGGACCACCGCACCTATAAGAATGCCTTTGCCGCGGGGATTCCAAACGGGGAAGGGAATAGCGGCAGTGAGTTGGCTGCCGCATTCGGGTTTTTCATCGGAAATCCGGAGAAAAAACTCTCGGTTTTTCTGGATTTGACCCCGGAAACGGTGAAAAAGGGTAAAACATTAGTGGAAAACAACCATGTGCAGGTGAAGGTTGAAACAAGGGAAAAATTGTTCATCCGAATCACTGCAGAGAATAATAAAAACAGAGCCGGTGTACTGATTCAAAACAGTCACACTTCCCTTCGCTCCGTCACGTTGAACGGAGACGCGGTTTTTTCCGGGGAAGCTAATGAATCCGGAACTTCTTTTCTCAGCTTTGACAATGATGATTACAACTGGCAGAACTGGAAAGAGATGATAGAAACGGCCATACAGGACCCGACTCTTCGAAAAACACTGGAAAAGGGAATCCGGTGCAACGCCGAAGCCGCCCGTTACGGCAGAACGCATCTGGACGGGGACAAGGATGACCTTGTTTCCGGTGCCATTTTTTCCAGAATGACGGGAGACCCCATTATGGTGATGAGCTGCGCCGGTTCAGGGAACAAGGGCCTGACTTCCATTGTGCCGGTTCTCGCGGTGGCAAAGAGGGAAGATGCCGACCCGGAAAAGCGCCTGAAAGCCGTTGCCTTGTCCGCGCTGGTCACTTCGCTGGTCACGGCAAGATTCGGTGCCGTTTCCTCCACCTGCGGCGTACTGTACGCGGCAGGGGCGGGGCTGGTCGCCGCGTTCCTGTATCTGGAGAACCGGCTGGAGCTGTTTCCCGCAGCGTACCGAAATTATATTTCAGCTGTGGCAGGTGCATTCTGTGA
>JAADJC010000055.1 GCA_013151025.1 Acidobacteriota bacterium | reverse complement strand
CCTTTGAGTAATGCAATCTGGTGATACAGCATATTAATTACAATTGAGTGATTTAACCCAAGATCATGTAGTATATTACCCACCTCATCATCTTTGAGTTCTTTTCCCTTTTTTCCCCTACTCCAACTCAGTCCCCAGACTTGCGGCGAGTTGGCCGCAGGCGCCCTGGATATCCTGACCTTTGCTTTTACGGATGGTGGCGGTGACGTTTTTTTTGAAGAGAATCTGCTGGAATGCCTCGATTCGGGCTGTGTCGGGCGCGAGAAAGTCGGAACCGGGAAATGGATTGAAGGGAATCAGGTTGATTTTATAGCGAAGTTTGTTCAGGAGCCGGGGCAGATTGGCGGCATCTTCGTCCCTATCGTTGACATCCCGGATCAGCACGTATTCAAAGGTAAACCGTTCCCGGGGGGGAAGGGGATACCGCTTCAGCTGGTCCAGCAATTCCGAAAGGGGGTTCCCTTCTGTGATGGGCATGATTTTCAGCCGGGTTTCATCGTCGGCAGCATTGAGGGATATTGCAAGCTGGGGCGGATGGGGTTCCCGTGCCAGGCGGCGGATGCCGTTGACAATGCCGCAGGTGGATACGGTGATCCGGCGGCGGGACAGGTTCATTGCGTTTTTGTCTGTGAGTATTGCGATGGCTTTCAGGACATTATCCAGGTTTGCCAGGGGTTCTCCCATTCCCATGAACACGACGTTGAATGCCTGGTTTTCACTGAGTTCGGCTTCCCGGTACAGGTGAAGTACCTGGCACACAATTTCAGAGGCGGTGAGGTTCCTTGTGAGCCCCATCCGGGCGGTGTTGCAGAATTTACACCCCATGGTGCAACCGACCTGGGATGAGATGCAGAAAGTCTGTTTCCCTGTTTCCATGGGGATCAGTACGGATTCGATGATGTGGCTGTCATGGAGGGAAAAGCCGAATTTAATGGTGCCGTCTTTCGCTTTGTTTCGTTTGACTTCCCGGAGGCTGTCCAGTTGCCATTCAGCTGTCAATTTTTCCCGGAGTGATTTTGAAAGGTTGGTCATTTCCTGAAAACTAGTCGCACCGGTTTTGTATATCCACTGTAAGATCTGGTCTGAACGAAAAGAAGGGAGTCTCATTTCCCGAAATACGTCGCGAACCTCGGATGGGGAGAGGTCAGTCAGAGTTTTCATTGGGCCGAATCTTCAATGTTTTCAGGAAATTGTGGTCAAACTGGTTGAATTTAAGCTCTTCTTCATCAATGTCCGGGTTTGCCTCGATGACGATGGACAGGATCATTCCCTTATCTTTGATCTGTTGAATCAGATTGGCGATATCCGGGTCGGTAGTCAGTTTTTTTGAAAGTAAATCTCCCAGAAGTTCCACTTCAGTCTGGAGGTTTCTGTTTATATTTTCCATTCTCTCATCCGATGCTTATTTCCCAATTCCAGCCTGTTCCATAAGCCGGGCACGGGCTTTCTTGTATTCTTCTTCAGAAATTAAACCTTTATCTTTCATGTCATTCAGTCGCTTCAATTCTTTTTCCAACTGTTCAAAACTGAGAGTGACAGGTTCTGTTTTTTCCGGTTTGCTGCCTTCAACATTTCCCTTCTGGTTTCCATGTTTGTCAATGGTCTGTTTGATGTTTTTCGGGTCGAAGTCCATGCTCTTCTCAAATATAAGCTCATTGAAATTCGTGGTCCAGAGCGATTTGTCCATCAATACAATATTGAGAACATCTTTCCCGTCCTTGTTTTTCATCCATTTCATGAAACGGCCCTGAACAAGGTGGTACGTTTGTTCCGGCTTCCGGTTTTTGTATAAGAGTGCCACATACAGGGTATCTGTCTCAACGAAGCAGAGATAGATGTGAATGGAATAGTCTTCAATAAATGTTCCATCCTTCTGTCCATATCCCCACGCTTTGACAATTTCCAGTTGCTGATCTTTTTTTAATGTTTTGAATTCTTTTACCATTTTTGGGGCCAGCATCATCCGATCCTCAGAATTTAAAACGGGGACTCCCCGCCCTTTTTCAATGAAAATTGAGGAAAGTATCCGGAATGCCTGCTTCAAAGTCAGGGATTGGGGATGCGCGTACGGTGTGTCGGAAACCTGGTATTTGTAAGGAAAAATAGTTACGATAATTTTGGAATTTCCCGGTTGTTTTGTGGTGTGTTCCGTATCCTGTGCGAGCAGCGGCACAATTCCGAGAAGCAGGATAGATGTCAGCAGGATGAATCGGCGCATAAATGAACCCTCCCTGGCCAAATATTCGCCTAATCATAGCATAAACTGTGGTAACATGAACAAAATTTGAGCAGTAGCGGGGGGATTTTTTGGAACATTTGCAATCCATAATTATCTGGATATCCGACTTGATCTGGAACACACCCAAAATAGCGCCTTTCATGGTGGTTTTGCTACTGGGCGCGGGAATTTATGTCACATTTCGTCTTGGTTTTGTTCAAATCCGTCGATTCAAGCACGCATGGCAAGTCATTACAGGCAAGTATGATGATCCCGATCATGAGGGGGATATTACCCACTTTCAGGCATTGTCGGCCGCATTGTCCGCAACCGTGGGTATCGGGAATATTGCCGGCGTGGCTACCGCCATTCACTACGGCGGGCCCGGTGCCTTGTTCTGGATGTGGATTACCGCTGTCTTCGGGATGGCGTTGAAGTATGCGGAGTGCACATTGTCTCTGAAGTTCAGGAAAGTCAATGCCGATGGTTCAATTTCCGGCGGCCCCATGTACTACATTGAAATGGGCCTGGGCAAAGCGTTCAAGCCTATGGCAATATTCTTTGCCAGTTGTGCCGCCATATCCTCCTTTGGTTCCGGGAACGCCGTTCAGGCGTTTACCGTGGCCGACCAGTTCCGGTCTGATTTTGGTATTGCTCCCTGGATCACCGGCATTGTGCTGGTCATTCTCGTTGGAGCGGTGATTCTCGGCGGAATCAAGCGTATCGGAAAAGTGGCCAGTAAACTTGCTCCCTTTATGGCAATCCTGTATGTTTCTGCCGCGCTTCTGGCGCTGTTGCTTAACTTTGACAAAATTCCAGGTATGTTCCAGACTATTGTGAGCTCTGCTTTCAACCCCCCGGCGCAGATCGGCGGTTTTGCCGGGGCGACTTTTCTCTACACATTGGTGTGGGGTGTAAAACGGGGCATTTTCTCCAACGAAGCGGGACAGGGCTCCGCTCCCATTGCCCATGCTGCTGCAAAGACGGATGAACCCGCCCGTGAAGGCGCTGTGGCCATGCTGGGGCCGTTTATTGACACCCTGGTAGTCTGTACCATGACAGGCCTTGTTATTGTGGCCACAGGGGCATGGACGGTTGTGGATGCCGGAGGACAGGCACTTAACGGTTCTCCCATGACCGCGTATGCCTTCAAAATGGCACTGGCGCCTATTTTTGGCAATTACGGCAACTACCTTGTCACTGTTTCCGTATTTCTCTTTGCTGTTTCCACCGCCATTTCATGGTCCTACTACGGGGACCGCGCGGTTCAATACCTGTTCGGAGACCGGGGGATCAAGCCCTACAAATTTCTCTTTCTCGTCATGCAGTTTGCCGGTGCCGTATTTTCACTGGAAATTGTCTGGGGGTTCGGGGATATTGCTCTGGGCCTCATGGCTATTCCCAACCTCATTGCCGTGATTCTGCTGACCCCCAAAGTCAAGGAGATTACAAAAGACTACTTTTCCCGGAAACATAAGGTGTACAAGTAGAAGGTAAGTTTGAGTTTTAGTTTGAGAGCGGAGGGGGTGGGGGAGTCTTCCCGGCATTCCTTTCCTCAAGTTTCACCCCAGTTCGTCTGCGTTCTGTGCGCTGGTGTTGCGCAGCACCGGCGCGAATGAGGATGCGTGGGTATCAGATGGACAACAAAGAAGGTTTTTCCCTATCTTTCTCTCCTATCCCGTCAGCCTTCTCACCGAACAAATCCCCGGCCCGGTTCCAACGGCATAAGCCTCCCGGATAAACCCCTTCGAGCCAATCACCGGCCCATCGGAAAAATGACGGATCCGGAAGTGAAACACATCGGACTACTTCGAATCAAATTTGACATAAGCACTCCCCTGGCGTACGATTTCAATACGCAGTCCTTGAGATAAAAGGAGATGAAATGAAAGGCATTCAGTACATTCGGAACATGTTTTTGGGATTGGGAATCCTGGCCATTCTGGTGGCATCCCACACAGCATTCGCAAAGGAAAATGAAGTCAAGTCTCGGATTGACGCAGTAACAGTTTATGAAAGCAGCGCACTGGTTGAGCGAATTGCGAAAATAACGCTGTCTCCCGGCCCCAACGTTATCAAAGTTGTGGGGTTTCCTGAAAAATTGGATATGGATACACTTCGGGTATCGTTGAAAAATGCCCCTGGAGCCAGATTGCTTGATACCACAATTTCGTTCGATTTTTCAGCAAATCAACCATCCACAGATATTGAAAACCTGAAGGCTCAAATCAAACAACTAAAAGAAGCAATGTGGAAAAAGAATAATGAAATCACAGTTATTCAAAAGAAATTGCGTTTTGTAAACAAAATAATTGACTCAGCGGGGACCTCCAAAGAAGGAATACCTTCTGTCAGCAAGATGCAAAATACCCTGTCTTTCTTTTCAAACACTTATTCCAACGTTCTGGAACGTAGCCGGGTGGCCCAGGTTGAAATGAATATCTTGAAAGAAAAACTCGATAAGGTAAAGGAACAGCTTGATGTTCGTGAATCCGTGCTGAATCGGGAACAAATCAGCCTGATACTGAACATAGTCGGTACGAGAAAAGAAAATGCAAATGTGGTCATCAGCTACATCATGAAAGAAGCCAAATGGGAACCGGTATACAATCTAACGGTAAATCCTGACAAGTCTAAGGCACAATTAATTTATCGTGCTTCAGTGGAGCAAAATACCGGGGAAGACTGGAACAATGTACAGCTCACATTGTTGACGGGAAAACCCCGAACCCTTGATAAATTGCCTGAACTTACCCCATGGCGCATTCAGCCT
>JAADJC010000046.1 GCA_013151025.1 Acidobacteriota bacterium | reverse complement strand
GTCATGTTGTATCGTCTCGGGGGATTCTTCTAACTGTCTTGTGAGGAGTTCCAGACGGCTGCGTATGCCACTGAGTGGACCACGGAGGTTATGGTTGAGGCCTCGAACGCGCAACAGTGTATTTTTCTGAAGTTGGGTGAACATTGCGCGACTGGACAAAAGGCCGGAAATTCCGGAAAGTGGTTCGATAAAGACTTTCTGTTTTTCTTTTCTTCCGAGAACAAATTTTTTGCCTTTCAACATGAACACGGCGGTGAATGGAAGCGGATGATTCTCAAGAATATCTTCAGCCTTGTGCAGAATTTCTGCAGTGTCCGGGTCTTCTTCTTTGAGGTTTGAAAGGTCGAATTCGTAACGGTTCTCCATGATTGAAATAGTAGCATATTTGAGCTGTTTTGAACAGATCTCAGCTTGTTGTGTTACAATGACCGAGGGGGGATTTATGACGGAAGTTGTACTGGCGTTGGGTAGTAATGTAGGAGACCGGTCGGGACAGATTCAGACTGCCATTGACAATCTGGTAGATTCCGGACTCAGGTGTGAGGCAATATCCAATTGTTACGAGACTAAAGCTGTTGGGTTGAGAGATCAGCCGAATTTTATCAATGTTGTGGGAAAATTTTCCTGCCGGAAATGTACACCCTTTGAAGTTTTAAGATTAATTTACAGGATTGAAATGGAGATGGGTCGTGTTCGTACGATTGAAAATGGCCCACGTAATATCGACATTGATTTAATTTTCTTTGGCAAGTGCATGATTGCAACCAATAGTTTAATTGTTCCCCATGAGGCATTTTCTCTCAGACGATTTGTACTGGAGCCTCTATGTGAACTGATGCCGGACTTTCAACCACCAGGGATGAGAGGCGTGTCGGTTACGGGACTCCTGGGAAAATGTCCAGATATGGACAGTGAGCCTGTCAGTCTGGGGCAAATCTGTAAGATACCGGTTGATTAGTGAATTACCAAAGGTAGTGGTATCTGCAATGGCTTATTCGTTCAAGGGTGATGTCAGCGGCAGATTCCCCGTTCGCTGTGTTCAATAAAATCTGCAAAATATTGAACTTCATTGATGTGAGGGAATTCTTTTCTCATCTCAGCAAGTGCGTCTGCCAGTTGTAATTTTCGCCTGAGGAGGATACGGTATGCCTTCTTCAATGCCGTGACGGCTTCCGGTCGAAAACCCATGCGCTCCAGCCCCATTGTGTTAATGTCGTAGGTTCTTGCGCGGTTACCGACTGTTTTTACAAAAGGAAGAGCATCCTGGGTGATGACGGAGTACCCCCCGATGAAGGCATGGTCACCGATTCTGCAGAATTGATGAACACCGGAATATGCCCCGATGTACACATGGTTTCCTACAGTTACGTGACCGCCCAACGTGGCTGCATTTACAAAAATATTGTTATCCCCTACCTGGCAGTCGTGGGCGATATGTGAATATGCCATGAGGAAGTTATCAGAGCCCAGTACCGTTTTCCCCCGACCGGTTTTTGTTCCCCTGTGAATGGTACTGTTTTCCCGGATAAGGTTGTTGTTTCCAATGATGGTTTCTGTTGGTTCTCCGTGGTATTTGACATCCTGAGGTGGAAATCCGATACAACAGAAGGAGAAGACTGTATTGTTCTTTCCAATGGTGGTATGGGAATCAATTTGAACTGATGCATTGAGCTTCGTATTGTCTCCAATCCGCGCATGATCGCCGATTACGCAAAATGGCCCGATACCGGCGCTTTCCGAGATTTCAACATCCTGACCGATAATTGCTGTCGGATGGATCATTCTTTCCTCCTTTTATTTACTGAAAAGGATAAAATACACTTACGCGAAACTATTTTACCGAAAGAGCGGACGAAAAAACAGCTTCAGCTACAAGTTTATCATCTACGAAGGCTTTTCCGGAAAGTTTGCAGTAACTGGATTTCAATCTAAGTACTGTGACCTCAAAGCGAAGGCGATCTCCGGGAACTACCGGATGGCGAAAACGCGCTTTCTCAATCGTTGTAAAATAGACAAGTCCTCCGGTTTCCTTCTTGTTCTTAAGGAGCAAAATGCCCCCGGCCTGGGCCATGGCTTCAATTACAAGAACTCCGGGCATCACAGATTTTTCCGGGAAATGGCCTTGAAAAAAGGGCTCGTTACCTGATATATTTTTATATGCTTCAATATACTTGTCGTCTTCATAGTGCGTAACCCTGTCTACAAGCAGAAAGGGGTAGCGATGTGGCATAATTGCTTTGATTTCTTCATAGTTTATTGTGCGCGTCATGAATTTTCCCCCTTGAGAGTCATTTTTCTTTTGCATTTTCCTGTTCTCTTTTTAGAATACGGCGAATGGTGACGGATAATTTCGGTAAGCGGGCCAACGAAGCCATTTGTTTTTTCCATGCCCGATGTTCTATGGCTGGATAACCTACAACAAAACGCCCATCCGGAACGGATTTTGTAACGACAGATCCACCGCCAATAGTAGCCCCGGTACCGATGTGAATGTGGCCGACCAGCCCGGCCTTGCCGGCGAGGACAGCATAATCGCCGATGGTCGTACTACCGGAAATACCTGCCTGGGCCACAAGAATTACGTGTTTTCCAATTATAACATTATGTGCGATTTGCACTTGATTGTCTATTTTACTTCCTTCTCCGATGGAAGTTTCGGTGAAGGTGCCCCGGTCAATGGAAACACATGAGCCAATTTCCACATTGTTTCCAATCCGGACAATACCAGTCTGAGGGACCTTGTGATGTCTTCCTTCGGCAAAATGAAAACCGAAGCCTTCGCCGCCTATAACGGTGTTTGCACCGATAATACAATTTTGACCAATAATGCAGCCGGGAAATACTACAGTATTGCCATACACCACAGTGTCTTTACCGATGTGGACATTTTCCATAAGCTTAACACCTGAGTGAATGAGAACATTGGGTCCAATTGTGCAGCCTGGGGAAACAATTGCAAATGGCCCGATTTGTGCGCTTGGGTCAATAGTTGCATCGGGATGAATAAAGGAGAGTGCAGGTTCAGAATAAACGGGGTAGTGGGAAACAAACCGTGAGGAAATCCGGATAAACGCAAAATAAGGATCATCTGATTCAATCACAGGGCAGGGGAAGGATGCAGAAAGCCCCTTTGGAATGATCAATGCTTCTGCGGATGTGTGAAGTGCAATATCAAGAAGTTTTGAATCCTTCAGGAAAGACAATTTTCCCGGAGCGGCATCGTTTAACGATGCCACTCCGGTGATATTACAGTCCGTCCCTTTCAGGTTCAGACCGAGTTCTTTTGCCAGTTGTGATAGTTTAAGTGAAACCTCAATGCTTTGCATCAACCCGTTTGATAGCTTCAGCTGTCAGATCTGCAGTCGGGGAAAGGTACACGATTCCACTCTGGGAGCGGCTGAATACGATGTCAAGGTTTTTTTCCTTTGCCAGTTTGTCAATAACCGGCTGTAAGAGTTTCTGAAACTTCTCAAAACCCTGTTTCTGTTTAATCTGAAGTTCCCGTTTGGCGTCTTCCTGCATCCGTTTGATTCTCGTCTGGTAATCGGAGAGCTTTTTCTCCATTGCCAGTTTCTTTTCATCGGAGAGGGATGCCAGCTTGGTCTTGTATTCCTTTTCTGTCTGCTGGGCTTCTGCAACTACCTGCTTGATTTCGTTCTGTTTTTGTTGCACATAATTATTCAGGCTCAGCATGAATGCTTTCCCCTTTGCCGACTTGTAAATAACCTGATCTGCATCCACTACGCCGACCCGGGTTTGAGCCATTATTGCGGTTGAAGAAAACAGTGCCACCAAGGCAATAACAACAACGGAAAGTCTTTTCATATCATTCTCCTTTTCAAGAATATTGATTGTCAAAAAATTGTACCAATTGTAAATTGAAGGTTTCCACCACCACTGGTTTGACCAGGTACGTCATCCAGGGGGATTCCATAAGTCAGCCGAATCGGCATCTGAAAAACCGGAAGGTTGAACCTCGCTTCAAACCCCCAGGATCTTTTCATGGAGTCTGAACCGGAGAAGAAAGTTTCATCTTCAAGCCAGACGCCGCCAATGTCGTAAAACAACGAAAATTGGAACTTGTGTTCAATCGGGAAAACCCATTCAAAGTTACCCACAAACATTTTGGTGCCGCCAATGGAAATATTGGTGGCGGGGTCCACGGGAGATATCCTTCTGAAATCATACCCTCTTACTGTACTTTCACCTCCTATAAAGAATCTGTCATAGTATGGGATGGTATTCCCTTGGAGCGCTTCTGAATAGCTTGCCCGTGTGTTTACGAGGAAAAATGTTTTTCTGTACCCTTTAAACAGGTGCATGGCACGCATATTGATCGTATATTTGAGATTGTCACCGCCTAGTTGCCAACCTGCCCATTCAAGAGCCAGTGAGTACTTGGAGCCGGCTGTCGGCATAAATGGGTGGTTCATTGTCACATAATTGATCGATTGAACAATAGAGCTGGTCAGACGGTTGGAAACCGGCTTAAAAATGGTGCTCTCTTGCAGTGAAGACCCTGGAACATCTACGATTTCAAAGCGATAACTAAGCGTGTAGGTTAGAAAGGGCTTGAGACGGAAACCAAATCCGAGGCTGAAACCGGTACTCTTTCTGCTGTAGTTATAGTAGTTTGTTTCGCTGTTGAACAGGTTGATGGTAAAAGAGTGAGGATAGTCAAAGATCCATGGTTCTGTAAATGATAAGTTGTAGTAGGTAATGTTGGATCCGAATGAACCCTGCAACGTGAGTTGTTCGCCTTTTCCGAGGAAGTTGCGGGTACTGTAGGAGGACTGGAGGAAAAAGCCGGCGAATTCACTGAATCCACCGCCGAAGTTTATTTCATTGACCCCGGTTTCTTCTCCTTTTATTTTAACGTTTACCTCATCTTTCCCGGGGACAAACTTAACATCCGGATTTGTTTTTGAAACGTCAAAAAAACCGAGCTGGTTGATTCTGAGCATGCTGTCTTTGAATGTTTTAAGACGAAATGCTCCGCCTTCCGGAATCATGAATTCTCTTCGGATAACCTTGTCACGGGTCA
>JAADJC010000041.1 GCA_013151025.1 Acidobacteriota bacterium | reverse complement strand
GCCATGGCGCCTTGGCGTTAAATTCTCCTCCGTTCTCTCCTCAGCGTACTCAGCGACCTCTGCGGTGAGTCTTTTTCCCTGTCTTTCTTTTCCCTATTTTCCCCTTATTGTTTCAGTTGCTTCAATAACACCTGGCAGGCTTTTTTCAGTTGCCGGTCAATACCTTTCGCTTCATCCCCCGGTTCAGTAGCCACGATGTAATCCGGAATGGCCGGACCATTCTCCATGTCTTTTCCGGTGCTGGAAACATACCAGCCACGGAAGGGAATTCGGAAGTAGGAGCCATCTATGAGGCTGGTTCCCCCGGTTGAAATGACAGCGCCGAATGTGGGCATTCCCACCAACTTCGCGATTCCCAGTGTCTTAACTGCGTGGGAAAAGATTTCAGCGTTAGAATAAGAGCCTTCGTTGCAGGTTACCACGATGGGGCGTGTCCACAGGAATACCTGCTTGCGCTCCATGTCAGGATAGCCTTTGCCACCGTTCCTCGGGATGGTGATGGCGTGTTCTTTCTGGCCGATGATGCGAAGGAGAATATCGGTGGTCCAGCCGCCGCCGTTGTTTCGAACGTCAATGACCAGTCCGGCCTTTCCGTCCGCTTCGGAGTACACTTCCTGCTGAAAACGGTCATAACTGGGTTGATCCATACCCCGGATGTGGACATATCCCAGTTTTCCACCGGAATATTTATCCACCAGCTTCCGATTCCCTTCCACCCAGTCATCGTAGAGGTAGTCGAGGTTTTTACGGGGGGATGCCGGTTCAATGGTAACTTCCCTTGATTTTCCGTCTTTTCCTTTTACGTTCAATAGAATGCGTTGTCCAATGGTGTCAAAAAGGGGTGCATAGAAATTGCTTTCTTTTGAAATCGGCGTGCCGTTTACAGTCTCAATGACATCACCGGACTGGAGCCGGGATTTTTCAAAGGATGCCGGTGATTCATTCAACACTTTCTTAACCCGGATGCCGTTACCTTTATATGAATAATCTTTCAGAATTCCCAATTCTCCGGTCATTCTGTGCCGCTGTCCCCTGGGCGGATAAATGCCGAGATGGGAGCCATTGAGCTCACCGATCATCTCCCGGACTACATCATAAAAGTCGTCCGTGCTGGCTGCCTTCATTGCCATGGGTTTGTATTTTGCTTTCACAGCCTTCCAGTCGGCGCCGTGGAATTTGGGGTCGTAGAAGTGGTTGTTCATGATGCGCCAGCATTCCAGGTACATTTGATGGAAAAGGGCTTTTCTTGAGGTGTGGAGCTTGGCTCTGTAGGCGTAGCCTTCTGTTTTTCCTTTGAATGTTACTGATTTGAGGCTTCCGGTGCGGGTTCTGAAGAAATATTTTCCGGTTTTCTGATTCCATGAAATGGCGCTGACACCTTTTGTACCGGAGAGCTCCTTCATTCCACTGCCATCTCTCTTGATTTTCCATAGGACAGGTGTGCCGCTGATGTTCGCGGTGAACACGATTTCCGTGCCGTCTTTGTTGACGGCGAATGCCCCCTCGTCACCTTCCAGATGGGTTAGTTTGTGAACCCGTTTGGAGATATCGGTAAAGTCAATTTTAACAGTTACAGCCGGAGCTTCTTTCTTTTTACTTTTTTTGGCTGTTTCTTTTTTCGTTTCCGCAGCTTCTTCCCGGTCTTCAGCTGTCATCTGGTCGTCGGCTTTTGTCAGGTACACATACCAGACATCGTTACTGTAGTGGTTTCTGTGGGAGAGGATATACAGCATTTTCCCGTCAGCTGTCCATACCGGATAGCCGTCTTCATCGGGGTGCATGGTCACGTTGACCGCTTTGCCTCCGGCAATGGCTTTAATAAAAATGTCGGTGTTGAATGAATTGTCGGAGATGGAATAGGCGATGTACCGGCTGTCCGGGGACCAGGAGAACTGTGGTGTACTCCATTGATCCAGAAAAACATGTTCATTTCTGCCGTCCGGATCGCTGAGAATCAGTTCCCCGTTTCCCCGAATAAATGCCAGGGTCTTTCCATCCGGGGAGACTGTGCTGCCGTATTCTTCAGCTTCGTTGCTCGTAATTCTGTCAAGTTTTCGGTGAAGGGAACGGTAGAGAGGTAGTTTGTCCGTTGCTGAAACACGGAAAATATCATAGTTTCCGCCCCGGTCGGATGAGAAATAAAGATACTTCCCGTCAGGGGACCATGCCAGATCTTTTTCCCTGAAATTGTTCTCGGTAAGGTTAACTGCCTTTCCTTTTTTACTTTTCATTACAAAAACATCCCCGTACACAACAAAGGCAATCTGCCTGCCGTCCGGTGATACGGCCATCTCACTGGCATTCTTTGTCAATTCCATGATTTTACTGTCAGTTTCCGTTACATCGCTTGGAGCCTGTACTGAAACTTCGTGTATTCCATTGTCTGTGGTTGAAACTGTGTAAAGCCGCCCATTTAACTCAAAGGCAATGAGGGACCCGTTCGCTGAAATATTGGCAAAAGCGATGTTTTTTTCCTTCATCCGGGTAATCTGCGTCTTGGTGGAACCATCTTTCGCCATCTTCCACACATTGACATAGCCATCACGATCTGAAAGGAAATACATTTCCTTATTTCCGGCCCACATCGGGCAGTAATCATTTCCCTCAAAGGTGGTCAGTTTCCTGGAAAACGTTCCGCTTTTCAAATCGTAAAGGCGGATATCCATATTGGATGCACCCCGGTAATCCTTCCGCCACCAGGGTGGATTGTGATCCACGTATGCCAGGGTCCGGCCATCCGGAGAGTATTTCCCCATATTGCCAAAATCGGGAAAGATGGGAGAGGGCGTTCCGCCTGCGGCAGGAACGCTGTAAAGCATGGGGTCCCGGTAATAGTGATCTCCCCGGTAACGGGCATAAAAGAGAACCTGCTTTCCGTCCGGGCTGAAATCAGACACAATGTCGTCGGCAGAATGCCAGGTCAATCGTTTCGCCATACCGCCGGCTGATGAAATAACAAACACATCCATATTCCCAAAACGGCGGGAGGAAAACGCAATCCAATTTCCATCCGGTGACCAGACCGGATCGGAGTCATAGGCAGGGTGGACAGTCAGACGGACGCTGTTGACGCCGTCTGCCGTGGTGACCCAGATGTCTCCCCGGTAGGAAAACGCAATTTTACTCCCGTCCGGTGACGGTGCCGGATGGCGGACGTAGGCGTCCCCGGCCATCAGGCTCATTGAACACAAAAAAACAAGCAGCATACTGAAAAATCTCATATACCCTCCCGGATACTATTTTGATAAAAAAAAATGATAAATTTTTTGCCACAACCAGACTACAAGATGCTTATACGTCTTTGCAAGTTCTTTGTTCCCGGTCTCGGCGCAGTACCGAAACCAGTGGAAGTGAATGTGCGTGTGCGAGTAGGGAAAAATCAGGGAAGAATCGATTTCCTGCCTTTTTTGAATCTGGTCCGAACTTAAACTCAGACTCAAACTGGTTTTCTGTTCAACTTTGTCTTCTACTCAAACTTTTCCCTGTTGCCGCTTTGCGGCAATCGACTGTTTTCTGGCTTCTTTGTCACAGCGTTCGTTTTCAGGGTGGCCGGAGTGGGCTTCCACATGTTCAAACCGGATATTGGAAAATTGGGTAACAATGGCGTCCAGTTTTTTCCAGAGATCGGGGTTTTTTACTTTTTTCCAGTTCCGCTTCTTCCATTGATGAATCCACTGGGTAATTCCCAGTTGAACATAGGTGGAATCGGTGAATACGTTGACCTGGTAATTGCGATGCCGGATGGCTTTTAATCCCTCAATGACGGCTGTCAGTTCCATGCGGTTGTTTGTGGTATCCGGGTCTCGGCCGGACAGCATTCTGTCCAGCCCGTTCCAGATGAGAAGGGCGGCCCAACCGCCGGGGCCCGGGTTTCCGCTGCAGGCCCCGTCGGTGTAAAGCCGAATCGTTTTTTCAGTCACCGGCAGGCTCAGCGTTTGATGACATGGGTTTTGGCAATCATGTCATGGAGCCCACGCTTGTCGGCAGTGAAAGCAATCATCAGAAATCCGATATAAAACGTGAAGCCGTTGACAATGTAACCCACCAATCTCAGAAACGCTTTCCCCATTGTGGGGTATCGGCCGGTCTGGTCATCTACTACGTAAAGTCCGAATATTTTCTTACCAATGGTTGTGCCATATCTGGACCAACCGATGAGAATGTAGGCAAGAGAAAGGGCGATAAAAATGAGCATGAGAAAAATACTTGCAAATGTGTACATCCCCATGGATCTTACGTTTCGCATGACGATGCCCATGGCAATGACGTTGATGATTGCCATGGGAACACCGAGAATGAAGCCATCAATTATATACGCAACCAGGCGAATCCAGAATCCGCCGTATTCACCGCTTCGAGGTGCTTGAGCTGCTTGCCCATATGCAGGCTGGGGCTGTGGCATCCGGGGAGCCGGAGCCGGTGTGGGTGCAGCTGCCGGAGCAGGGGGGGGGCAGGCATTGCCTGGGGTGGAGCAGGTGGTGCGGGTGCTGCGGCCTGTGGAGTTGGCGGCGCAGGTTGGACAGGAGGTACTGGAGCTGCAGGTGGTACCGTTGCAGGTTGGGGAGGTGGTGCCGGTTCGGTTGCCGATTGAGGCAAAACAGCCGGTGCGCCAATGGGGTTGGTGTCGTTGGGGCCACCCTGAATGGAGGCCATTTCATCCCGGCTCATTCTGACAGTCCCTTCTTCCGCTTCATCAAGGCGGAAGGAGAAATGTACCCGCCCCACAATAATCACATCCTCTGGTCTGACCGCTGTCTTAGCAGTGATTTTTTTACTGTTTACATAAGTGCCGTTAGAGCTGTTCAGGTCGGTGATGTAGAACTGGTTTTCTTCCCGTTCCAGCACGGCATGTTTTCGGGACACACTGAGATCATCAATGTAAATCTCATTGTCCTTGCTGCGCCCCATGGTTGCAAAGTCTTTTTCCAGTTGAAAATCAAATCTACCCTTCGACGTTTTTACCACAACTGAGTAAGCCATATTACCCCCTTTCTTACGGCGCCTGGCGCCTGTGATTTATTTGCATCTCCAAAAAAACAATTTCAAGTAAAACAACGATGAAACCGGAACGGGTTTTAATCACTTCGTCTCATCTTTGTTTTCACTGTGCCACTTTTTTCCCTTCTGCAAGGAGAACCGGTACCAGGTGCTGAATCTTTATCCCATAGGATAAACCACTTGCCCCCCTTTTGACAAGACTATTGATGTCAAAGACCATCTCAGGCGACAGTTCTTGTGACAGTTTTTTCAATTCCGTCATCATGTCCCGGTTAATAATTCTCTCATCCCGTCCTGCGATTATTGTCAACACGTCCCGA
>JAADJC010000027.1 GCA_013151025.1 Acidobacteriota bacterium | reverse complement strand
AGTGTCATTTCTTCTTCAAGGAGAGCGAACTTTTTGACCTGCTCGTATCGGGCAAGATCTTTGTTTATTTCGTCAATTTTCCGCTGGTACAGACCCATAATTTTTTCATTTTTCAGAAGCTCGGGAACTGAAGAGAAGGTTACGTTATTTCTACCTGCCCATTTCTTAAGTGCTTCAAACTCAGGAACAATAATGGCTGATATAAACTTGCGTTTGTCCCCGATTAAGACGGCCTGGGTGACATATGTAATGGTCTTCAGTTTGTTTTCAATTGGAGCCGGAGCTACATTTTTTCCACCGGAAGTAACAATCAACTCTTTTTTCCGATCTGTAATGACGAGACAGTTATCCTGATCCAGATGTCCGATATCCCCTGTATGGAACCAGCCATTCGGTTCCAGCACTTCTTCTGTGGCCGCTTTCTGTTTATAGTATCCCCGCATTACATTGGGCCCTTTGCAGAGAATTTCGCCATCTTCAGCAATTTTTACTTCCACGTTTGGAAGAGCCGGCCCCACAGTACCCGGTTTGATTAAATTCAATAGATTTACGCTGATCACCGGAGAAGTTTCCGTCAGTCCATAGCCTTCCAGAATTATTAAATCCGCCGCGAGAAAGAATTCAGCAATTTCCTTTCCAAGTGGTGCACCACCTGAGATAAAAAATTTGAGTTTCCCCCCTGTCTTTTGTTTAACTTTACCAAATACCAATTTTTGAGCTATCTTGTATTTGAATCCAAGAAACCCTTCAGGTCGTCTGCCTCTTGAAAGAACAGGGATTGCTGCCTGACCCACAGAAACAGCCCAGAAAAATATCTTCTTTTTCAATCCACTACCGGATAAGGCCATATCCATAATTCTCGCATGCATTTTTTCATACAATCTTGGAACAGAAACCATCAATGTCGGTTTCACTTCCACCATATTCTGGGCAACCGTCTCGATACTTTCCGCATAGGCAATGCATCCACCCAACAGCATGATGAGATAATATCCCGCCATCCTTTCCAGCACATGGCTTAACGGCAAAAAAGAAAGAGAAACATTTGTATCATCGTAATAGCCGTCTCCCAAAACTGCAGTCCTTGCATCATCGCAATTGGATGCAAGATTCCCATGGGTCAACATGACTCCTTTAGGATTTCCGGTGGTCCCGGACGTGTAAATGAGAGTCAACAGATCATCTGCTTTCCGTGCCAAAGCTCGCTTTTGATAGTCATCGGGATGTTTTTTTCGATATTCATCCCCTTTTTGCATCAATTCATCCAATGTCATTGTGTTCTTCTCATCAACTTTCGTATTGTCCATTACAATGACATACTTCAATTCCTTGCAGTTTTTCCTGATTTTCTTAACTTTTTCGTATTGCAACAGATTTTCTACAAAAATCATCGTTGCATCGGAATCCTTCATAATGTATTCGACCTGATCAGAAGGAAGAGTTGGATAAATCGTGACATCTGCGGCTCCCGCAGTAACCGTACCCAGGTCGGCAGCAGCCCATTCCCATCTATTGTGGGAGAGAATTCCTACTTTCCCATCCGCTCCCAACCCAAGAGAAATAAGGCCATTCCCGATCTTTTCAACACGCTCTTTCATTTCCAGAGCTGAAATCGGCTTGTAACTCCCGCCTTTCTTGTACATAAAAAGGGCGCCATTCTGCTTTTTTTCCACAACCTGAAAAAATAACTCACAAATTGTCTGGGGCTTCATTCGCTCCTCCCACTTAATTGTATTGGAACAATTCTACTCGTAGTTTCAACATTCCGCAAGACCGAAAACAAAAGCTTCGGTCAAAGACTTCGCAGCTTTATCCAATTGATATTCCTTCTTAGAGAGAAGCCAGGAGGTAACCATCTCATCTATCATGCCAAAAAAAAGTCTTGCTCCAAATTTAGGATCCAGTTTCCGGAAAATCTCTTTTTGTTGACCAATCTCGATTGTTTCCCGGATAATTCGGAAATAGTCCCTCAGCTTTGAGCGGGTGAACTTCTCCATAAATACAATATTATGTCGAAACTCAATTTGAAATACAGTCGCAAGGTCTCGATTTGAACCCAAATACCGGAGGTGAAGAAAAGCAATGGTTTCCAGCCTTTTTATCGGATCCGAAACAGTTTTCAGTTTTTCTTCAGAAACCTGGACGAATTTATCCAGCGCCTCATCAAAAATCGCAGAAAGGATTTCATCTTTGCTCTTAAAGTAAATATAAATTGTCCCATCCGCCACCCCCGCTTCCTTTGCGATTTCGGAAACACGGGAATTAAAATAGCCGTTTCTTGCAAACGTACGAATTGCAGCTTGAATGATTTTATTTTTCTTTTCTTCTTTTTTCAGTTTCATAATAACCTTCTAATCTGAAATGAATGAGCTCTCATTCATATTTAATCACACAAACCGTCATTCGTCAAAAATACACAAATATATTTTTAAAATCGTCTTTTTTATGAACTGTCTTGAAATCCTCATTTCCGACCTGTACCATCTAATCATCCGGTAAAACCGGGTTCGATTGTCCCAACGAAGGGGGTTCTTATGAATCTATCACCCATTATTTCAGTTGTGATGGGCAGTGACTCTGATTTTGAAGTTATGAAAGAAACGGCTCAGATTCTGAAGAGCTTTGATATCCCATTTGAAGTATTCGTGTCATCTGCTCATCGTACACCTGAACGCACTTCTGAGTTTGCCCGAAAAGCGCCCTTGCGCGGCATCAAAGCCATCATTGTCGGGGCTGGTGCGGCTGCCCACCTTGCCGGTGTAATTGCGGCTGAAACCACTCTTCCTGTCATCGGCGTGCCCATTGATGCCACTTCTCTTTCCGGTATGGATGCGCTTTTATCTACGGTGCAGATGCCGGGGGGAATTCCGGTGGCAACCATGGCAATAGGCAAAGCGGGTGCCCGGAACGCCGCCCTGTTTGTCATTGAAATACTGGCAATTTATGACATTGCCTTGACTGAAAAACTGAATACGTATAGAAATCGACTCCAGGCATCTGTCGAAGAAAAGTCCAACCGCTTGCAGGATCGTATGGATCAGCTTCTGAATGAATAAACTGTTTTACATTGAAACCTACGGTTGCAAGCTCAATCAGCTTGATACTGAGCGCATCCGGGATGCCTTCCACGCTGCCGGTTACACGGAAACGGATGATCCTGCTGTGGCTGAAGTGCTGGTTATCAATTCCTGCGCAGTAACGCAGAATGCTGAAAAGGAAAGCCGGTATCGGCTTCGAAGGCTTCAACGGGCCAATCCCGATGCCCGAAAGTATTTCATCGGCTGTTTTACAGAAACTCAGGCTATTCCCGGAGCAGTTTTTCTAAGGGGAAAAGAAAAATTTCAGATTCAGGAACTAATCAATCATATCCCACCCTACCCTGAGATTCAGAAAAAACACGTTCGGCCACTGATACATATCCAGAATGGTTGTGACCTGAATTGTACCTACTGCATTGTGCCCTATTTCCGTGGCCCCAGCATAAGTGTCCCGCAGGAAGCAGTCCTTGACCAGATGAATGCGGCAATCCGTGCCGGTCGCAATGAAGGCGTTTTTACAGGCATTCATCTTGGCACATGGGGGAAAGACCTTGTCCCGAAGCAACATTTTCTGGATTTGCTCCAATTTATTGATAAACATACAGAAAATAGATTCAAAATACGTATTTCATCCCTGGATTCCAATGAAATTCCGGATGACCTTATCAATTACCTGAGGAACTCACGTCTCGTTCAACCTCATTTTCATATTCCGCTGCAATCCGGTAGTGCAGGCATTCTGAGACGAATGAAAAGGCGGTACTCACCGGAACAATTTCAAGCTGTTGTGGAAAAACTTCGAAAAGCTCTGCCTGAAGCCTGTCTGGGGACGGATGTAATTGTCGGGTTCCCCGGTGAGACTGAAGAAGAATTCGCGGAGTGTTACAGATTTATTTCAGAAGTTCCCCTTGATTACCTTCATGTTTTCCCTTTTTCGCCCAGAACCGGGACACCTGCCGCAACGATGCCGGATAAGGTACCGGATACATTAAAGAAAGAGAGGGTTAAGCAATTGAAGGCGCTTTCAGATAAAAGACGAAATCGTTTTATTCATCGATTCATTGGGAAAGAACGTGAAGGGATTCTGATCTATCCAGACCTTGTATTAACAGACAACTATATTTCAGTTCACTTGGAAACTTCTACAAAAATGTCTCCGGGAAGTGAGATTCGGGTCAAGCTGATTCAGACCACAGCGGAAAACACTGTTACCGGTAAACTTGCTTGATTTTCTGAAATTATTCTGTTTCGCTTTCGTTACAGGAAGAATCCGGTGAGTTAAGACCTCTACTGATAGTGTTTACCGGTTCCACTGCAGGGATTTCTTCTCCGGATGTGGCTCCCAATTCTTTGAAACGACGGGCAGTGACAAGAACTCTGCCCTCCAGAGAACCCACAGCCTTGTTGTAATTCTCCACTGTTCGGTCCAGGGACTTTTTCATTGAAACAAAATGAGTGGCCAGCGTACGAATCCTGTCGTAGAGTTCTTTGCCCAACTGGCTGATTTTTTGGGCATTTTCCTCGAGATGCGACTGTTGCCATCCATAATGCGCAGATTTTAACAGGGCGATAAGAGTGGTCGGTGTGGCCAGCAATACTCTTTTCTCAATTGCATACTCAAATATTTTGGGATCCTGCTCAAGGGCGGCACTGAAGAAGTTTTCTCCGGGAAGGAAAAGGACAACAAAATCCGGCGTATTTTCGAACTGATTCCAGTATTGCTTTCCCGACAACTTGTTTATGTGTTCCCTGACCTGGACAGCATGCTGAGCCATATGAAGATTCTTCTCACTCTGATCTTTTGCTTCAATTGCCTCGAGATAGGCATCCAACGGCGCCTTGGAATCTACGATCATTTGCTTATTTCCCGGTAAATGAACCACCATATCCGGTCTTAGAAGGCCATTTTCCCCCGGAACAGAAGCCTGTTCCACAAAATCGCAATGGGGCTCCATACCGGCAAATTCCACCACGTTACGAAGCTGAATTTCGCCCCAGCGGCCGCGTACCTGCGGCTTTCGAAGTGCAGTGACCAGATTTGCAGTTTCGCCTCTGAGGCGCTCCTGACTTTCCTTCAATGTGGTTAGATAAGAACCAAGGGAAGTGAAATCACTGACTCTTTTTTTCTCCAACTCTGAAATCTGCTGATTTACCTGTTTCAAAGACACTGAAAGAGGCTCAACCAATGTCTGAATGGCCTTCTGTTTCAGTGCCAGGTCTCCGCTTGCCTCCTTTTGAACCCCTTCCAGCACGGACTTCGCAAGACGAAGGAAACTTTCGTTATTGGATTCCAACGCACTGGAAGACAGCGCACG
>JAADJC010000130.1 GCA_013151025.1 Acidobacteriota bacterium | reverse complement strand
AGGGTACGTAAAGGATCAGCTCAGAGGTGTTGTACGAGTTGAAATGAACGCGCCGACTGAGCAGTCCGTTATGTAAGTCACAAAATTTTCATAAGCAGAATCTCCGGAAAGTTGCTGAAAACAGGGTTATCTGCTTTATACGTCTCTGCATATTAAGAAAAGTTATTGTTGTCAGCGGACGTGGCTTTCCTTCATGATTGCTTCCAGTTTTTTGCGTGTGGATTTAGGTTTTGCAGGCACTTTATTCTCAGAATGCGTATCCGTTTTCTTCAGGGTTCTTTTGGTTTTTGATTTTTCTTTGGGTCGTATTTTTTTTCGTTTTTTGGCCTTGGAATCACTTTTTGTCACTTGAACAAGTTCCTCAAGCCTCTTCTTTGAAGAGGTGTGGTGTTTTTTCTCTTTGATTTTTCTCACTGGCGTACCGATATATTTTTCAATAACAGCCCGGAGTCTTTCCAGTGGAACCGGTTCTTCAAGATATTCAGTCGCGCCGTATTTGTCCAGTGCCTGAGTTCGGTACACCATTCCCCTGTAAACCGCAGTCAGCATAATGATGGGCAAATCCGGCATCGTTTCCCGTATTTTCTGGGCAACATCAAAACCGGACACCTTCGGCAGCATTGGATCCAAAAGGAGCATATCCGGCTGAAACGGAGTTACTTCTGCCAATGCAGCCTCACCATCCCGAACCGTCTTAACGTCAACATTCATCCCCTCAAAGGCTTTTTTCTGCTCTTTGAGCACGTTGGGATCATA
The DNA here is from genome assembly GCA_013151025.1 of Acidobacteriota bacterium. Lineage (GTDB taxonomy): Bacteria > Acidobacteriota > Holophagae > Thermotomaculales > Thermotomaculaceae > UM-FILTER-49-7. The sequence continues at coordinate 7,725 of JAADJC010000130.1, read as the reverse complement.
GTTGGCTATCATGACTTTTTTCTTCAAAAACCCACCTCCGTACGATTCGGATTCATAATATCAACTTTTTTTACGTCCATCAAAATAAATTTACGAAGTAAGGAAAATGAGAGAATTGGCTTTTCCGGACTGTTTTCATCGGGGCAAAAACAGTTACACCGCCAGCCCTGCATCCCCGTTAAAAAATCGTTTTCGCGCAAGGATAATCGTGGTTACCGACGCCACACTGATTGCAGACGCAATCATGTACATGATGATAAGCTGATACCGTGCCGCCTCAATGGGAGTCGCACCTGCCATCAGCATACCGGTCATGGCACCGGGAAGTTGAATAATGCCCACGATTTTCAATGTATTGATGACAGGGGTCATAGATGCCCGTACCGCCCGCTTCAAATAATCACGGCTGGCTTCAGCTGCGGGAAACCCCAGTGAAAGTGCAAATTCCATTTTTCGCCTGTTTCCATCAATTTCATGATAAAACCGGTCCAGCACCAGCGCGGTAGCCGTCATGGTGTTGCCAATCACCATACCGCCCAAGGGGATCAGGAATTTGGGAACAGGTTGAATCACCCCGGTTGCCAGAAGAACGCCGATGGAAATAACTGTCCCGGCCACAATGCCGACAAAGGACAGGCCGAACACACCGGCAACTTCTTTTGCCCGGCCACGGGCGGTCCACGCCGCAATGATTGCCATCAAAAGCAACAACAGGAGTTGAGACCAAAGTGTATTCAGGGCAAATACGATATGGAGCACATAACCCACGGCGATGAGCTGAATCATGGCGCGAATGCCGCCCACAATTAAATCCTTTTCCGTACCGACTTTATTCCACCAGGCGATACCGATGGCTATGAAAATCAAAATGGTTGCGTACAGAACCTGTTCCATATCTTATACCCTCCCGAAAGCGGCAATAACCTCAGCCATACTGCCTGAAACCGTTATTCTCCCCTGTTTTATGAAGAGTCCCCGGTCTGCAAGCTCTGCCATCCGGTCAACCTGATGGGTCACCTGAATCAGGGTTCGCCCCTCTTCACGCATTTTGCAAAGGAGTTTTTCAAGGCGGTCTATTGCCGTTACGGAAAGAGCCGCCGCCGGTTCATCCAGCAGAATCACTTCAAGATTCCGTAAAGCGACAATCCCGATTGAAATGAGTTGAACCTCGCCACCGGAGAGGTCAGCGGTCCGACTCGCCAATGTTTCCATGGGCAACCCGGCTACTTCTAATACGTCTTCCGTCTCCCAGTCCTGTTTCAGCACGGTGCGAATCCTATTCAACACATCCCGAACAGTTCCGTCAAAGAGAACAGGCCCCTGCATGACGATACCCACCCGATTTCTCAGTTTTTTCACATCCATCTCTTTCAAATCAATGCCGTGAAAGCGGACAACTCCCTCTGTGGGATCATCCAGCCGATTGAACAGCCGAAGAAGGGATGTTTTACCGGACCCATTCTCCCCCGCCAGCACCAGGCATTCTCCGGCTTTTACTTCCAACGATATGTCGGCAAGAATCCGGGTTTCTCTCTTCACCAGCCCCACATGTTCAAGCTGAAAGATGGGAGGAGGTTGTGTCATTCCTTTTTCTCCGGTTAAACTCGATTCATTTTTCACATCTGTCCCTATTTCGCCTTTGGTACCAGATTAAGTTTGAGTTTAAGTAAAATCAGGGAACTACCAATCACTGTCTTTCTCATTTCCTTTCTCCTTCCCACACTTAGACTTAGACTTAAACTTAAACTTAGACTTAGACTTAAACTTAGACTTGATTTTAGTCCTGCCGCTTCGCGGCTCTCACGGCAATGGAATCTTTTTCAACCATTCCCGGTTTTCCCGGTGCCATTCCACTGTTTTGCGAATTCCTTCCTCGAAACCCACTTCCGCTTTCCAGCCAAGAATCACTCCGGCTTTCTCCACGTTGGCCCAGGTTGCCATCATGTCCGCTTTGTGGAAGGGCTTTCGTTCAATCTTCGCTTTACTTCCGAGGTTTTCTTCAATCAGTGAAATGGCATGATTCAATTCGTAGGGTTTATTCCCTCCGAGATTGATAATTTCGTACCCGGTAGACGTGTGTACAGCCGCCACAGTACCCCTGGAAATATCATCCACAAATGAAAAATCACGTTTCTGCGTGCCATCTCCGAATACCTCCATTGTTTCTCCGTCCTCTATCCAGCGGATGAAACGGTAGACGCTCATATCCGGCCGGCCGGCCGGGCCGTACACGGTAAAATAGCGAAGAATTGTCACGTCAATATCGTGGAGATAGTGATAGGTGTACGCCATGGCTTCCGCCCCTTTTTTCGAGGCAGCGTAGGGAGAAATCGGCTCGTTCACCGGCAATGTTTCAAGAAACGGCATTTTCTGCCCGGCATAGAGAGAAGAAGTGGATGCCAGAACAAACTTCCGGACATCATGGCGATGCATCAGTTCCAAGAGATTCGTCGTCCCAAGCGTATTGGTTCGGACATACACAAAAGGGTCCACCAGGGACCAGCGAACACCCGCGCGTGCAGCCAGGTTGATGACTCCATCAAATTTATATTTCTCAAACAAAGGTGCCAGTTCTTCCAGATTTTCAATGTCAATCCGGTAAAAATCAAAATTGTCATTGTTTCTCAGCAGTGACAGGCGATATTCCTTGACCCTTGGATCGTAGTAATCATTCATATTATCCACGCCGACAACTTCTATCCCTCTTTCAAGTAAAAACGCCGCAGTGCGTGCCCCAATGAACCCGGCTGCTCCGGTTACAAGCACCGTTCGCATTTCAAGGGTATTATTCATCAACCACCTCCACTTTCTGAACTCCCGTCGTCACCTTCCCTTCTTTGTAGTTAAATTCCGAACCCCATACACTGTGGGGAACAAGGTAGACCATGAACATCACCAGTACGGCAAAAGCAGTGGCCCTACGCTGCCATTTCAGATTTTTCCTTGTCAGATAGAGGGACGGAAGCCAGCATAGAAATGCAATCAGGGTCTTGTTGTCCGTTAAATCAAAACCAAACGGAATCCCGGTCCACAACTCTCCAAAGGCGTATTTCTGGACAACAGGGCCCAGAATCAATCCGCCAATCCCGAGAAAAAGAACGGCAATTCCCACGAGACGCCTGCGGTCCTCATGTACGACAAGGCCCAACCCAATTCGGACTGTCAAAAGCAGTGCAGCGAACATAAACAGGATGTGAGGCAGAAGAATTGCCATAGGAACTGCGCCTTTGAAGCGGGTCACCACCGGTTTTTTCGGAATTGTTAAGGATTTTTCGCCCTGCTTTAACTCCACCTGGTACATCAACTTCCCCGCCGGCGGCTGGTGAGGTAAAAAAGCAATGTAATTGTCTCCCTGGTGGAGCATGGAAATTTCAGTCCATTCATCGTTGCTCCGGTACCGCTTGTACCGGAGTGTTGCCAGGCTCAAATTGTCCCCTGGAACGTTGATTGAAACTTCCTGATCACCGACTCCACCATGGCTTCGTTCAAACTGATAGGACACAACCTTGTTTCCCAGCATCTCAGTACCGGTCACCGGATAAGTCGGTCCTGTTTCCCGTTGGTATACAGCCAATCCTACTGTCAAAAAAAAGGCCAGAATCCATAGAATTACTTTTTGCATTCATTCGCTCCAATATAAAAATCACGTTTATTTTGTCATTAGAAATGGCTTTTGTAAACGAAAAGCCTCAGTTTTTCTTCCCTTTCTGCGAAAAAACACCTGCAATTTAAGAGAATCGTACTATAATTTAGATAACACATATCAGGGAGAAGTCAGTGGAAAAACGCGTAAAACAGCTTACAATCCTTATTTCCTTATTTTTTCTCTCCCTGACTGTATTTTCACAGAACCCCGCCGCCGAATGGCGAATGGACGAATGCCAGTGGACCGGGACAGCCGGCGAGGTGGTGGACAGCCAGGGAAACGGCTATGACGGAACTGCGATAAACGGTGCCACGACGGCAGCCGGAAAATTGTGCAACAGTGGCGTATTTGACGGAAGCAGCAGCTATGTCAGCATGGCCAACAGCAATTTTGGCTTTGGAAACCGGATGTCAGTGGCAGCGTGGGTAAAATGGAACATTGACCCGGCTACCGGACAGAATTACGCCAACATCATCTCCATTAATTCCACAAGCCAGACAGACACCGGCCAGTTCTGGCTCCAGCACGACAACAACAACCAGCACTTTCAATTTGCCGTCACCACAACCAACGCCCGTTATTTTGTCAATTCCACCACCAGCCCGGTGCAGGATGTGTGGTACCACGTAGTTGGCGTCTACGACCGGAATCGCATTCGAATCTATGTAAATGGCAGCAAAGAAGGCGAAAAGAATACAACAGGAGACGTGGCCGCTTACAACTCTGCCTACAAACTTACCATTGCTCGATGGGCATATACTGGATTTCCCAGAGCTTTTTCCGGCCAACTGGATGAAGTAAAAGTTTACACCCAACGTTTGAGAGATAATGACGTTCAAAACCTCTACAATCGAGAAAACAGTGGAAAAAACTATGACAATTCCACCAGAATCTGCCCGGTTTGCCAGGCATTGGCGGAGTGGCGGATGGATGAATGTTTCTGGAGCGGAACGGCGGGGGAAGTGCGGACAGCACCGGAAACAGCTATGACGGGACAGCAGCCGGAACCGCCACACCGCTGAATACAACTCCCCTGCTCTGCCAATACGGAGACCTGACCGGAACCGGCTACGTGACACTTTCCAACAAACCGACAATTGGTAACTCGTGGACTTTTGCCATGTGGGTTTTGTTCCCGTTAAGTACAACATCCCACAACCCGGTTTCCGGATTCGGAAACATCTTCTGCCTTGCCTCGGTCAATGGGACAGGTGATCTGGCCCTGATTGATGACCAGTACGGCAACAATCTTCGCTGGGGCGTGTACGATAACAGCGGAAATTTCGTAAAAACAGGATTTCCCGACACCCTCACCGGCTGGCACCACCTCACTGTGGTAGCAGACGGAAATGGCCATACCCGAATGTACATTGACGGCAGTTACAACAACAGGGTAACTGCTGTGACAACCGGGAATGTTGGGTACATCGGCACTTCTTCAGACGACCCCAGCGGTGAAACCATCGGTGCCGGGGTGGATGAAGCAATCCTTTTTGGTTCGGCATTCAGTGATTCCCAAGTGCAGACCCTATATAGCAATGAAGCTGCCGGCAACAACTGGGACGGAACTGCCCGCACCTGCCCCTATTGCGGCCCAACTGCGAACTATCGTATGGACGAGTGCCGGTGGACCGGCACAGCCGGAGAAGTGCTGGACAGTTCGCCTAATGGGTATAACGGAACACCTTACAATAATGCGACCACTACAAGCGGTGGTATTTTATGTCATGCGGGAACATTTAACCGTAGCGCCACATTAGACTATGTGGTTCTGGACAACCGGGCCATTGACGGCGCGGGGGACTTTACATTCATGGGATGGTTTCGCACGCCCAAGGCGGGAAACCAGGTGCTGATATCCGGAGCCGCGTCAGGAAGCGACAATAACTGGCTCCTGTGGCAAAACGGGGCCAGCACCATCCATACTTTTCTATTTGGCAGCTATGTAAGTTATTCCCTTCCCTACGCAATAAACGATGACCAGTGGCACCACATTGCATGGGTCAGAAACGGTACAACCGAATCCCTGTACCTGGACGGCTCACTGGTTTCTTCCAACACCCGTTCCGCCAACCCCATTTCAGTGGAGACAGGAGGATTGATCATTGGCCAGGAACAGGATTGCGTGGGGGGATGCTTTTCCTCAGCTCAGGTTTTTGTCGGTGAAATTGATGAACTTCTATTTTATGGATACGCATTGCTGGGGCCCAGCATTCAAAGCATCTACAACAACCAGCAAACCGGATTCAACCGGGACGGCACGGCCCGAACCTGCCCCTTCTGTGATGCCGATTTGGAGCTTAGAATGGACGAATGCGTCTGGAACGGCACAGCCGGTGAAGCCGTGGACAGCAGCAACCATGGCCATGACGGCACAGCTCAGGGTGGCGCCGTCACCAATGACAGCGACCCGGAACTCTGCCGGGACGGGGAACTGATTGGCTCTGCATACCTGGCCCTGACGAATGGCATTACGCTGGGTGGTTCCTGGACTGCCACCATGTGGGTTCGGTTTCCACTGGACACAAGTGGACACACCACAGTGGGCAGTTATGGCAATGTATTTGCTATCGGTTCCGTTAACGGAACCGGAGACATGGCATTGATCTATGACAGCAATGGAAGCAACCTGCGCTGGATGGTATACGACAACAACGGCGCGGTTGCCAATACCGATTTTCCCGACAACCTGACCGGATGGCACCATCTCACCTTTGTGGGGCGTTCCGGGGGCAGCACCGACCTTTACATTGATGGTTCATACCACAGTACTGTCACCCGGCGAACAACCGGAAATATTACCTACATCGGAACTTCATCCGACGACCCTGCCGGCCAGACAATGGGCGCAGCAATGGATGAGTACAAAATATTCAACGCTGAACTGACCAATGCCCAGATTACCCAGCTTTACAACAACGAATCCGCCGGCAACAGCTGGGACGGCGGCACGCGCCAATGCCCGTCCTGTCTGCCAATCGCGGACTACCATCTGGATGAATGCTACTGGGACGGAACAATCGGAGAAGTAGCAGATGCCACGGGAAATGGCAATGACGGCACCGCCTACGGAAACGCCAATACTGTACCCGCCGGTATTCTCTGCCGATCGGCTGAATTTAACAGCGGTGGCGCCACCGGACAATACATAACGCTGCCCGCCTCTGTTCTGGACGGATTGCAGGATTTCACGTTCAACACCTGGATAAAACCGGAGGACTCGGCAACCCACACCCTGATTTCCGGAGCGGGAAGCAGCAGCGCCAACGATCTTCTGCTGTACGCTTCCGACACCACAACACTGGAAACATACATTGCCGGGGCGTATCAGAATTCCTATTCCGTCACCAACCTCGCGGACGGAAACTGGCACATGGTTACCTGGATACGAAAACAGGCCACCGAAAGCATATACGTGGATAGCGCTCTTGTGGGTAACAATGCGGCTGCTACAACCACACTTTCCATCCAATCCCTGATTCTCGGGCAGGAACAGGACAGCGTTGGTGGTTCTTTTGACAATGGCCAGGCATTCCGGGGACAGCAGGATGAAACGACTTTTTGGAGCCACGCACTTCTATCTTCTGAAATTTCCACAATCTACAACAATCAAAACAGTAGCCTTAACCTGGACGGCACATCCCGCACCTGCCCTACATGTGTTCTCATCACCTACTACGAGATTCAGCACGACGGCAACGCCATTGTCTGCTACCCGGAACGGATTCACATCGTGGCAAGGGATTCCTCCGGCGGGGTGGTTACCGGATTCACCGGAAGCATAACCCTCACAACCTCCACCGGACATGGAACCTGGTTCACCGCCTACTCGGGTTTGACAAATGATGATGCACCCCAGGGAACTTTCACAGACCCAACAGCGGATGACGGCCAGGCCACCTACACATTTGTTGCGGGGGATCTCGGTGAGATCACTCTGTTTCTCCGCGACACCCATGCCGAAACCATTCAAATCACCGCATCTGATGGAACATACACCTCCGCCGGCCACAACAGCGGCAACCTTGTATTTCGTCCCAGCGGGTTTGCCATCAAAGATGCCGGGGGAGCCGCCATCC
>JAADJC010000110.1 GCA_013151025.1 Acidobacteriota bacterium | reverse complement strand
CGTGGGTGTAAATATTTCCAGTCTCACCGCATTGGCTAACAGATCAGCAAGATCAATAACCATCCGATCCAGTTGTGAACCCGGAGATTGATATACTACCAGAGCTTCCTTGTCAAAAATTACAAATTCCCGGTCTGCCAGGTCTCTGGTTATTTCGTTGAATTGCATGTAATTTTCTCCATCCAGTCTTTCATTGATATAATTATTCTTTCTCTGCGGCTTTCCCTACCCGTACCGGTTCTGCTCTCTACCAGGTTTTTAACTCTCTTGATTTCTTCTGTTAACTCTTCAGTCTGATCCCTGCGATATAATGTCTCCAGAATATCCAGAGCTTCTGTGTACATTTTCTGACGTTCATAAACCCTGGCCATGGTCAGGGTTTTGATTTCAACATCATCCTTTGCAGGCTCTTCCCTTTTCTTATCATCTTCCGGAACATGTACTGTTACGACTTCACTCTGTTGAATACCTTCACTCTCAAGCACCTCCGCCATAACCTGCTGTTCGTCACTGCTCGCTTTATCATTAACCGGTATGTCGTCAGTTTCTTCAATAAAAAAGGGCTGTTCTTCAGATTGTTGGTTTAAATCCTTCTCCATGAATATCTCTGTTACCTCATCTTCCAGGATCACATTTTTTTCTTCACTTTTTCCCGTCTCATTCGGTAACAATTCAGCTTCTTCTTCAGCCTCTGCCATAATGCCAAATTCAAGAGTCCGGGGCGTCTCATCATCCCCAGAAGGAGCAGGCTGTAATTCTTCAGCCCGCTGGCGCAAATCCAACAGACCCGGGTCATTCTCCGGTACCATGAAGGACAGGAATTCCAGATGAGTCATTGCCTGCTTCTGATCGTTCTGCTGGATTAACAGATCTGTCAAAATCATCCTGGCTCTTATATTCTCCGGGGTGGATGCAATAATCGCCCTGAGCTCCGTAATAGCTGCATCGGAATTCCCGGTTCTGGACAGAATCTCACTTTTCAACACTCTTGCAGGGCTGAATCCGGGATAAAGATCAAGGCACCGGGAAATAATTCCCAGTGCCTCATCATATTCACCCCTGCGGGCCGCGTCCTCGGCCTTTTGCAGCAACGCGATCCGATTGGTTTGTGCCATTACCGGAGTCTCAGCGTTACAACCCTGCCCGTAGGCTGTCCATCTTTTCCCTGTCCCCAGATAAGGAGAGCGACTTCATTGGAAAGATTCGTACGGTAATCATCACGAATTGCTACGTTCACTCGGGTTGAATCCACCGGGATCAATTCCCCATTGTATAGCGGTACCCATCGACCACCGGCATCTTTCATTTGAATGTCTCTCTCGCCGGACACGGCCTTCAACATTACGGTTCCGCCTACCATATCAGCCGGGAAATTGATGCTGAAGTCGGACGCCTGCGCATGACCGGGGATTGCCCGGAATATAACAGGTTTGTCACTATCAAGCGCAAGTGAGCTCTGGCGTTTGCAAAGTTCATTACCCTGAATAAGAGAATAATGGTTTACTGCATGACCCTCTTTATCCACCGCTACGAGCTGAATCACGCTGTATCCGCAACCCTTACTCAAAACCTTATAATCGGTTGAAATGGTGCCGTTACCATCTTCAACCTGACCGGCGGCCTTACTGAATACAAGTCTGTCACCATCCACAGTATAAAGATTGTAACGAATGGTGGCCACGGCCGGATTTTCAACCTGCCATGAAAGTGTTCCGGGAACTGCTGCACTGTCCAGAACTTTCACCTGATTCTTTGTTGTGGTGTTAATCTTGATTTTGAAGGTCTTGTTCACGATGGTAGAGTCGCCATAAGCAGTCAATACAAAGGTAGTATCCACCTGAATCGCCTCTGTCACAATGGAGTTCTGGTTTGTCACGTTAATAATGTCATTCACCGCGCTGTAGTACGGAAAAAGCTCCGCCTTGGTATAGTTCCCCTGAATTGTCCAGTAGAGGTGAGCCACATCATTTGCGTCCACGCTGTCGGTACTGCCGGTAAAAAGTGTAATCTGCGGTTCCGAATTACTGACCGTCAAATCGGCTGTCGCTGTTTTAACACCGTCGCCATTACTGGCAATCAATGTGTAGGTTGTTGAAAATTGCGGTGAAACAGTCATTTCACCGGATGTCCCGGCAACCGTTCCAATTCCCGGATAAATGGTAACACTAGTTGCGTTGGAGACATCCCAGCTCAGAGTCGCGCTCTGACCGTTACTAATGGTGGTCGGCTGAGCACTGAATGTGTTAATCGTCGGTACTACCGGTGCGACAGCTGTTTCGTCCACAGAGACATTCGTTGATGTGACACCAAAGATACCCATCGCTACCAAGGTGAATTCCTGTGGAAAATCAACGTTATGGATGGTATAAGTGCCATAGGGATAGTAGCCTACAGGGGACAGATGAATGTCACCCGGATTGAGAATCAGTTCGTTTACATCACCGGTGACATACCATGTCAATGCCACGTCCTGACCATCTATTCCTTCGGTCTTATCGGCAAAGAAAGACCCGATTGCCGGGGCAAGCGGCCCCACGTCGTTCCCGTAGTTGGCAATTGTCACTTCAATGGAACCCACTGCGCTCACAAACTGGCCGGATCCGTTCTTACCACTGAATGTAATTTTAGCAGTCATTTCATAGGGGGATAGAGTCCCGGCAAGAGCCCCGCTGGTTTTTTCTTCCAGCCGTACGACCATTACATTGAATGTAGCTGTGCTATTGACTGTAACACTCTGGGAAAGCCCTCCGTCGAAGTTTGAAAAAACCGTGCCGCCGTCACTTCTGGAGAATGTCACATTGTATCCACTGATCGTGACATCATTGAAATGTGATGGCGTCGCACCGGGATTCTTCAGGAAATTGCTGACCGTAACGGTCACATAATCAGCTGAAATACCGTCGTCGGCATTGACCATATCTGATTCAACATTGTTCTGGCCATTAGTACTGACGATGGAATCTACCTTGAAAACGGAAGGCACCTGGGCATCCCCTGCCGCACCGCCGCTGCATCCCATCGCGAAAACCATTCCCAAGGCCAAAAGAAACGAGAAAATCTTGATTTTCATACTCTTCTCCCTCATTTATTTTTAATATTCGACAATTTTCGGTGTAACAAAAATCAACAACTCGTTGTTTGTCGTGGAGTTCAAATCATGTTTGAACAACCATCCCAGAAGCGGAATCCTGGATAATCCCGGAACCCGCCCGTGGTCATACTGATCATTTACCTGGAAAATGCCGCCGATTACCGTTGTGCCCCCATTACGCACCAGAACCTGTGTAGACGCGTTCCGGGTCACAATGGTGGGGTTTCCCTGAATCACATGGGTCCAGTCCGGCTCTTCTTTTTTCACATGGACATCCATGATAATAGTCCCTTCAGCCGTAATCTGTGGTGTAACTTCAAGCTTCAAAGAGGCATTGATGTACTGCACCGTAACGGTGTTATTCTGAACGGTTTGAATCGGAATACGGGCGCCGCTCTCAATCTCTGCTGTCTTGTTGTTCTGGGTCACCACCTTCGGCCGGGAGAGAATGCGCCCAAGGCCATCATCTTCCATCGCCGACAAAACCATGTCCAGTGAGAAAGAGCCCAGCACATTCCCCATATGAAGGCCGAATGCACTGGTTGCACTGACCGCCGGCATATTGACGGCATATCCTCCAATGGAACCGATATCACCGGAAGTGGGGTCTAATACTCCGCCAAAACTCATGCTGTTGGGGAAATTCATCCCGGTTTGGGTACCGAGGGAAGAGTCATAGATACCGGTAAATCCCCATTGAATTCCCAGCTCACGCTTGAATGTCTTTGCAACCTCCACGATGCGTGCTTCAATCAACACCTGGGTAGTCGCCTTATCCAGGGTATTGATCAATTCAACAATGCCTGGAATTTTGTCCGGAATGTCCGTCACGATAATAATATTGGTCCGCTCGTCAATCATCAGTTTGCCCCGTTTGGAGAGATTGCCCTTGATGATTTTTTCAATTTCCTTGACCTTCGCGTAGGATAAAGGCTTTGTTATGGTCTGAGTTGGAACGCTCAAATCCTGTTCTTCTTTGAGTTTGCGCCGTTCCTGCTCTTCATTGCGAAATTTCTCAGTCGTCGCAACCCGCAAAACGCCATTTTGCAATTCGCTGCCAAGACCCTTGTCCTTCAAAATGATTTCCAGTGCCTGATCCCAGGGGATATCCTTGAACCGGTAAGTCGCTGTCCCCGTAACAGATTGGTCCACAATCAGGTTTAGTCCGGCAAATTCAGAGATGTAGCGAAGCAGATCCTTTATATCAATATCTTTTATATCAATAAGACCAATCCGCTCACCCACAAATCTCTTGCCGCCACCCTCGATGGTACGGGTTACAAATGCATACTTCTGCTCCTTGCCTCCAACTTTCATGTTGTCGGGAACAGCAGTATCCTGGGCCGGGGTTAACGCCTCTCCCACGTAGAAAGCCAAGCCATCCGGATTCTCCCGAACCTTGGCCATTACTTTTGGAAAGTCTGCGTTTACGGAGAGCCTGACATTGTCTCCCACCTGCCGTATATTTAAGCCCTTGAAATGCTTGAATGCAGTCGGAAGATTTAATTTGTCCATTTCAGACAATGACGCGTTTCGAACCAGAAGTTCCGCGTGATTTCCTTCACTGGATGCCGTGTAATATGCCTTTCCGGAAGTGGAGAATTTGACTGCAAGGAGATTGTCATCCAAAGCAGTTGCTTCCTTAAGCACCATCCTGGTTTTTGCGGTTCCCGTAAAGAGAAAAGACAGGTGCTGGGCCGTGTTATCCACTGAAATGTGAATCCCCGGTTTCTTCAGAAAAGTCAGGCGATACTGCCCTTTTCCCAATTTCTCTACATTAAATGCCTGAACTTCCCTGGTCGAAAGTTTGGGAATTTTCGCGTCCACCTCATCCACGCCATTGATTTCCACTACATACAAATGCCCAGTATCGCTGACCACGGTAAATTGAAGGGGCTGTTGCTGGTCGTGAAAGACCGTAACCTTCGTGCCAAACTGGTTGTCCACATAGTTCAGCCCCTTGATGGAATAGGCAAACAGACTGGTCCCCACCAAAATGGACAAGAGCACAATAAAAATTCTTGCCTTGATGTTCATCAACTCCCCTCCTATTTATTTAAATACTTCGTGATATCACGGTAAGGCAACAGTTGGGAAGGGTCGTCAATCTCTTGTCGGAAGACCACCTTCTCTATCTGCTTGCCGGTTTTCTTGTCAACTGAAACTCCAATAGACAATACCCGTCCGTCAAAGAGCTCATCCCCCGGCTTAATCCAGTAGATTTTATTGTCACTCCCGAGGACAAGGGCTTCATATCCTCTTTTTTCAGACTTGATCAGACCTTGAATTACAATCTCATTGATCG
>JAADJC010000107.1 GCA_013151025.1 Acidobacteriota bacterium | reverse complement strand
TATGGGTAAACTGCAATTGCAGACAATTCCTGAAGAGGGAAATGATGAAATAACTGTATTGCAGCGGAATTTTAATCAACTGGTCCGACGCATTGAACATGAAAAGCAGAGCCAGGAACAGATGGCATCAGAAATGAGAAAAATCGAAAAACTGGCAACGGCTGGTCGGGTAACGGGAAATATTCTCCATGAAATCAATAACCCGATCCGTGTGATCAAGAATTGCCTGTTTGCCATTGAGAAAAACCCGGAAGGGATGGAAGAAATACTGGTTCTTTTGAAAATGGAGGTGAGGCAATTGGGAATGATTGCCAATCAATTGCTTGATTTCACACGTGGAGAAAAAATCATTCAGCTGAGGAAACTGGATCTTCGGGAGATATTGAAAGAAACCGTATTGTCCATTGAAGCCGCCTTTCCTGAAGAAAGCTACAGGATAGAAGTCGATAAGGTAAATACTGCTGTCTGGGTTTCCGGTGATTCAACCCGCCTGAAGCAGGTATTTTTCAACATAATGAAAAATGGACTGGAGGCAATGAAGTTTTCGGGAAAACTTGGAATTGAGATTATGATGGAGAAAGGGTGGTGTGAAGTTCGAATTCTGGACGAAGGGTCGGGTATCTTAGAAAAAGAGCTTCCACGCATATTTGAACCATTTTACTCTGAGCACAAAGAGAGCGGCGTCGGGTTGGGGTTGTTTGTGTGCTACGATATGATAAAGCGGCATGGGGGTAACATTCAGGTAGAATCGAAAGTAGGCGAGGGCAGTTGTTTCCGTATTCGGTTGCCGCTGGAAGAGGAGACAGTTACAGATGACTAAGACAAGGGCCCGCATTCTGGTTGTGGATGACGATCGTAATCTTCTGGAAAGTTACAAACTGGTTCTGGCAGTGACGGGGTACGATTACTCACTGGCCAAAAACAGTGCAGAGGCTTTCGATTGTCTCGCCAGAGACCCTCATGAGGCGGCACTTGTAGATTTGCGTATCCGGGATGAAAATGGAATCGAACTGGTCGGACAGTTGAGGGCGCAATATCCTCTTCTGGAATGCATTGTCATTACAGCTTACCCTTCCCATGAAACTGCCGTACAGGCACTGAAACTTGGTGCATGCGATTACCTTTCCAAAACTGCAGAACCGGAAACCATCTTGGAAACCATAGAAGATGCATTGAATCAAAGGGAATTAAAGCTGGCGGAACAGGGTAGTGCAAAGATGGAGGCTTCTCAGGGAATTTCATTGTCAGTTGTTTGCGACAACACACTGCTTAAGAAAGGCCTTGCCGAAATGATAAAGGGGAGTCCCCGCTTGTTTGTTACGCATTTTTATCACAACATTGCATTGTATTTAAAAAAACATCCTTCTCCGCCTTCAAACATCACTCTGATGTGCGGTACTTGCAATTTCATGGACTACAAAGCAGGATTGGAAAATCTGGAGAAAATCCGATTAACGTTTCCTGAAACACGGATTGTCATTTTTAATCATAAGATGTCTTCAGAATGTCAGGTGGAGCTGTTGAAGCTTGGCGTGAGCGGATTTCTGGATACCGATCTCCCCGTGAAGAAAGCCGAAGAATTACTTTGTCTGATCTATAAAGGTGAGATCGTGGCTCCAAGTTCAAGCATGATGACAGCTTTACGAGAACTTGCCGATAATTTCGGTCATCAGAAAGCAAAAGACCTTGCACCAGCTGTGCAGAAAAAGATTTATCTCACGGACCGCGAAAAGGAAATCGTGAGGTGCATTGCCCGTGGTTTGAAAAATAAGGAAATCGGCGATCAGCTCTTTATCAGTGAGAAAACAGTAAAAACACATATCAATAATGTCTTTCGAAAACTCGAGGTGGAAAACCGCCTTCAGGCCGTGAATAAAGTGTACGAAATGAATCTCTTGATTTAGGGGAATGCCGTTATTGAGCAGATGATCCTCCGACACTACCCACACCCTCCATTTAGACCCGGTTTTAAACCTTTAGGTGGATTGTGAGTCTCCAGACGGGGAAGTAAAATAATGTCACTCATTCCGCTGGAAGTTCGAATGAGAAGATTCGTGATGTTGGGTGTTTTCTTAACCTTGACCGCACTGAGCTTTGGCCGCAGTGTTGCCATTCAAGAGGATGGTCGAACGAAAGCGTCCGTGCTGAATCGTTACCAGTTTCAGTACCGGATGATGCAACAGGATGAATTGGGTACCCACATGCGTTTTGCCCAGACTTATCAAGGAATTGAAGTATGGGGAGGTGAGATTGTCCGTCATTTTCAGAAGAAGACACAGGTATGGGTTAATGGTCGTGTCCATGATGACATTAAATGTGGAACCATTCCACTTTTGAACAATTGCCAGTCAGTGGAAAGTGTGGATGGGACGCTGACATTCTCCACCTGCACCTCATAGGTGATAACGATGCTGTCGGCTTTTTTTAGCCGACACTCTTCGTTTCATGACCCTCGGGAGGAAGGTTGTCCTTCCTCCCACTCCATTTTCTGGATGCAGAATATTTTCGGCATGACAGAGCAATCCGGCGCTCAAAACAAAAGAACGATTATCAGAATGAAAAAGAATACCTGATACCGTAAATGAAGTGAGTGTCTTCTGTCTCAAACCCAGGCGAATGGATATCCGAGTCCGCCAGATTATAGTATTCCAGACTAAAAGTCAGTGCACCTCTCCTGATGTGCAGCGGCAGCTCCAGTATCAGTCCATAATCGGACAACCCACTGGACGCTTCTAATTGACCGGAGTGTTCGTTGTCTGATGCCTTTACCACAGTGGAGGGAATTGATTCAGCTATTTCGCTTTTCATCATGAAGTAGCCGTTTTTAAAATCTGCTGAACCATAGCCAATCATAGCGGTAAAAGTCAACCCATCTGAAAAATCTTCAGAAAAAACCTGAAAAGAATGGGAAATTGAAAATTCAATAAACGTGCCTTCAAACTGATCTACATCGTGATACATCGTAAATGCCGGGCTTAACGGGATATCGAAGAGAACACCTGCAAATAATTCTGTTGTGGCTGCTTCCTCTGAACCGGGATAGGTATAGTGGATGGCTCCCGTTGACATGGTGACTTTAGAAAATTCCCAGTCATAGCCTATAGTAATATCCACTTCGTTCATGTGGTACTGGTCATCGTTTACATTTGTAAGATCCATATTCCCCCAGACCTCTGCCCAGAAATTTCCGGAAGAAAACATAACGGAAGGCTGAAATACAGCAGCGTCATTGATTTGCAATCCCCGCCAGCTATAGCCGGAACGAATACTGATTTCTCCTTTCATATCAAAAGCATTTGCATTGAAACATATCAGAATAATTACTCCGAAGCACATGGCGAGTTTTCTCATTCCACCCTCCTGTTTTTCTGGCTGATTTTAGCAAGTGTTTACCAGTAAAAAAAGGGGCCGAAAGGTCCCTGTTTACTCTGTAAGGCCATTCAGAAAGGCTGTTTACCTTGTGCGACCCTATTTTTTCTCACCCGATTTTAATATTCAACCCAGTTTGCCGTTTCATCATCAAGGTGATATGTTTTCATCCACCCCGTAGTTGCGAAAGCAAGTGCATAATGACGTTCTGGCGAAACATTCCCTTCCATCACATCATTGGAATGAACACAAAGTACCGCTCCGAACGGCACCTCATTACCAGCAGCATCCCGAATTCGCAGAAACCCGTTTGGTTCTGCGCGGCATTGAAACGCAGTCAAAAATGGGATTGAAGACACTGAAGTACTGCCCTCAAATCCAACTGTGAAACCAAGTGACAATGCGGACTGGCCTGTACGGGTCTGTGATGAAAGTATGGTAAGGGGTTCAAACTCATAAAGCTTCAGTACGTTAGCCGGTCGTCCGGGATCCGTTGTATCTGATGTAAAAATAAGACAATACAACAACTCATCTGAAGCTTCCTGATAAGAATTGTTTCCGTCTTTATCAATAAACATGTCGATTCGCTGATTGCCGTATGAATGGATGAGGACCGGAATATTTCGCCGGGATGCGATGATTCTTGCTCCGGAAAGCATGGCTTTAAAGTCCTGAATTCCCTTTTTGGCCCGATATGAACGCATCGCAGGCGTGTATGAAAAAGTAGCAACGGCCAACACCATGGCAATGATGGTGATGCCAATCAACAACTCGACCAGTGAAAATCCGTTTTCGTATTTCTTTTTCATTTTACCATCCAAGCACCGGCACCCAGTTTCCGAGCATCTGAACCGGAAAAGGGGAAATAAAGGGGCACAACGGCAGTGTCAACTCGGTCATCCGAGGGCATAACTCGAATAGGTCCGTCCTCGGAGTTGATCCATACCGTTCCTGTAATCCCCGTCTTTACAGGATTGCCTGGTCTTCCTTCCCCCACAAGAGACGCAATATTTCCGTCCAGTTCCGGATCGGCTATAAAAATGTCCGCAATTCCAAACATGTACATAAAAGATGTGCCGGAACCGCAGGCGTCGCCGGATTCAGGATATTGATAGCTTACAAAAACAGAAACCGTCTGGGTTTGTGTTAAACCTTCCGAATCTTCATAGTAGAACCTGGTTGTCAGAGGATTGGTAAATAGAATTTCATTTGTGGGCAATTCGTAGCGGTAGCCATCATTGGCCCCCAGTGGCACCACAACGTTCAAACCGCTTGTTGATACAACGGAAGAAAGATTTGTGAGAGTCTTGCTTTCTGTACACGTCTCTATCTTAAAAGAATACAGAGTGGATCCTGAAGCAAATATATTCCGGGACGGATCTTCCATTCCCATTTCTCCAAAAGCCACCCATTCTACTTTGTTTTCATCAATGTATACGGCGGGAGTTGATAAAATGCAGGTAGCTGTCGGAGTCTGGTAAACCTTACAAAGTCCGTCTCCATATCCGAAGCGATATAAACCGCCACGGGTGTCCCCGAAATATGCTCCCTTGAGAAATTGCTGATTCAGATCCAGAATTCCGCCGGGAGCACCCATGAGAAACGCGTCGGAGGGCATGCTATCGGGTGAAGATTTCTGGATAAGAGTGCCATCTGCCAGATTTATCAGATACATCGATTTTCCTTTGGAACTGTCCGGGCTGGGTCCGGAGGTGAAAATTCCGGCAGGCACCCCATAAGGTGTATCATTTGCATTGTGACTGTCCACAAGAATCTGCCAGAGGGCCGGGTAACTCCAGCTTTCTCCCATGTCCTGATAGTCCCTTTCCTGGGATGTGTCCCACATGGGGATCGGGTTGGTTGTGTCGGTTACGTTGAGCGCAAAGTAGCCATGTCCTCCAGCCCCCAGCCCGCATACCAGAATAGTACCCCAGGTTTCTGTGTCAGAATCATATCCCAGGTTGATATCGGCAATCTTAGGTGAGCTGGCCACTCCGTAAATGTGTCCTGCCCTTCCAAGGTAGTCCGTCGTGCCAATGTCAGATTGGCCGGACGGGTTGGTGCCTGAATCATAATTTGCAAGCATATTTTTCACGCTATCTTGAACAGATATCGGGATTATTGCCCACAGTTCACGTCCGGTATAGGCGTTAAAAGCATGAAGCATACCGTCATTGGCTCCAATAGTAACAATCGGAAGCCGGTTGGCGCGCTTGTCAATCTTGAAATTGAAATAGGCCTCACTCCATTCTTCAAAGCCCATTTCCGGTTCGGCGATCAGCGCCGGCGTGGAGTAAGTAATGTCCGCCAATTGTCGGCTCTGGAGAAAAACAATGAACTGTTCTCCCTGTGAAATGTCTCCATTGAACAGTCGATCTGCCACCAGAGAAGCAACTGTGGGATCGGGACGCCATCTCTTAGCATCCGTATCGTATATGAAATGGCTCAAGGATATTGTTGTCTGCGGATTATCAGGATCTACCATCCGGATATCCCGCCAGTCCGGATTGTCGGTTGGGAGTGGCTTAATGTCAGTAAGACCCATCGCATCTCGAATGCCGTTCGTGCGGGTGCCATCTATTCCGGATGTGCCGTTTAACCTTTCGGATAGCATGCTGTGGGCATCCCATAGTTTCGGGTAATCGCCATTTGGAAAATAGTACAGATTACTTTCATCCGTACCGGTTCCACTGACAATGCGCTTGTACATGGGCTGATAAGCACAGACGGTGCCTTCCCACGTAGGATAAAACATCATGGTGGTAAACATGATGTTTCCGGACACGGCCGGATACAAGACTGTTGCCGTTCCGGCACTGGAACCGTCGTCATTGGAGGATGTGACAGTCTTGGTGCCAAACAGAGAATTATAGTCATCTGCCTTGTCCGGATCAATTGTTCCAAAAATTACATCTGAATTTACAGCCACCTGCTGGGCAGATGCTTCGTAAATTGCTTGTGACAAAACCTGCATCAGATCTTTTGAATTCTGGGGCATGTAAGCAGTACCGCTATTATTCAATTCCCCGTCATCCCCGGCGTCCGCCCACATATCCAGAACATTTCGATCATCATCCGCCATGGAAAGTCCGATCACATACGTGCGGGTCCCGGCTTCGGAATTCCCAATGGAAATTTCATGGGATCTATA
Organism: Acidobacteriota bacterium; assembly: GCA_013151025.1. Classification (GTDB taxonomy): domain Bacteria; phylum Acidobacteriota; class Holophagae; order Thermotomaculales; family Thermotomaculaceae; genus UM-FILTER-49-7. Next base: position 17,816 of record JAADJC010000107.1, on the reverse strand, counting down.
AATATTTCGGATGGTGTCGCGGATTGTGTCATTGTTACAGTTTGATTCGGTACAGACGCCATCAGTAAGGAAGACCACGGCATACTGTCGACAGGACTGGTAGGGATCTTTGCTATAGGCCAGATCGGACAAGGCACTTTCTGCACTGTTGAGGCCATTATAAATATCTTCCATACAGGACTGAATCGGAGTGTAACCGCGGGCCATGATTTCATGGGTTTTATCGCCGGCGTCATTGAATGCGCCCGGTGCCAATTCATCCATGGAAACCCAGTCCAGTAGTTCTGCACGGTTATCATCCGTGGACAACTGTTCAGACGGCCATCCCTGCCAGAGGGAAAAACCGGGGTTCGCGGAATCAACCCACCATAAATAGCAGCTTCCAGCCCAGTAAGTGCCGGTCGGGTCAAAGAGGTAGTTATAGTAAGTGTATGGTTTAACCCAATTAGCTTTATAGGTTCCCAGCGCAAGACGAACTCCAGAACTCTGATTCATGATTTGCTGCAGCACCATTTTAAGAACTGTGATCTTGGATAGCAGCGGATGGTGGGAAAGATAGACGGCATCCAGTGTAACTGTCTGAGCGGCTTGAGAACTGATGGAAATTGCCCAGTTTCCGTTGGGATTGGCTCCCGAAAAATCGGGGAAAGTATACATGATACGGTAACGACGGCATTTTTCATCGTTGGTGCAATACGTTTTACCATTGCAGCAGATTTCATCATATGATTTCGGGTCTCCATCGGATTTCCGGAATGTAAACCACTGGGTTTTGGGATGAATGACAGCTGAAACGCCATCATGAGTAAGTGTAATGGTAATGTCTGCATTCCGACTGTCCAGTGTGACGGGAATCCATACATCAACCGCGATAGCAGTATATTCAACCTTGTCGCTGGCTCCGGTTACGGTCAATGTTACGGAACGTGGCGAGGATGTAATATTCTGCCTAATAGACTCAGAACGAATATCAAAGAGGTCGCCCGTGGGAACATGATCCCATGCAGGTTGCCCAGGCAGGTTGTAATGCCAGAAATCGCCTGTTCCCGCCCACACGGATCTCAGGGACTTGAAATCCATTATCAGTTGGTTGTTTGTGTCCCGGTTCATTGATCCGGAATTATCCACTGCAATGAGGATGTTAGGTGGAACAGTTTTATTCAGGGGTTCCAGAGGGTCGTATACTTTCGGATGGAGCTGGGCTGAGGCACATACCGCGCCAAGAAGCAGCAATATAAATAGAAAATGTCTCAGTATCTTCATAAATCCTCCTATTGCTTGACCAGCCAGGGCTGTTTGCAAAAAGCCGGTGTCAGATTGACATTGGCAGCGGATTGACTGACCTGGGATCCCGATGCCTCCGGTATAGAGCAAAAACGGGCCGTTACCAGTTTGGTTGCTATGATGGTATTCCCCTTGCGGATAATGGATCTGCTTTGGATTAGAAGATTGTGATCACGATCAATTGTGAAGTTGGGCTGAATGACATTGTTGTAGTAGTCTCCGTCTTCATCCTCGTATCGGTTGTAGTAATTACCATCTTCCAGTGTCAACACGTCATTGTCAATGATACGCACATAATAAGTACCTGAAAGGCCGATTTCCTCATCAATTTGTACCTCTCCTGTGAATTGGGGAAATTGTGAATAATAAGTTGCGTAGTAAGCGCCATTGACACCGGTATTGGAAATCAATGCATCCAGGTCCCCAAAATTGGGGTCAGGAAGTTGTGTAATGTCTGACCGGTTTGCAAAGAGGTAATTGATGGCAGCATAATAATTCGTGATGTAGTTTCGGCCTACAAGCTCCAGCCCGGCTTCTGCTACATTAAAGGCTTGTTCGGAGGACTGGTATCCCCCTGCACTTTGAATATTGTCTGTCGACATGCGCAGAAGACCCATGCCCAGCACGGTCAGCAACAGCAGAACAACCAGGGTAGTGATCAGTGTTGCGCCCCCTTTTTGTCTCTGTTTCGGTAAATTGTCACTTTTCATTTTTCTTCTCCCGGTTATACTGATGGATAAATATTTCGAAAATTAATTTCCAGCAGATATTGCCTGACCAGGCCGGTATAATTGCCGTCACTGTCTTTGACATCCGTATCGATTTCATTTTCCTCAGGCTTGTAATCATCCACACCATCCGGCGGGATGGTATCAACGCTTCGGGAATCACGTATGCCTGTTACAGAGGTGACGGTATAGAGATACAGCCGCAATGCTTTAAGTTGCATCTTTTCCAATGAGGACGGCTTGAATTTCCATGTGTCAACTGAACCGTTCCCATCTGTATCAAGGCCGCAAGCTATCTGCATATTGAGTACATTATCGAGCAATGGCAATGATGAGTCCGGCGTAAGAATTCGCAGTGTTCTCCGGGAATCCACATATAGCGTGTTGGCGGAATCCATGGCATCTCCAAGGAAAACGGCACTTCCGCCTGTGAAATCGCAGCCCAGACCGGTATTGGAATTGTAGTCTCCACCCCAGCCGGGATTGAATACAACCAGTGTGCCATGCGGATTGGCCGAATTGGAGTTCAGTTGGGTAATTTGCACAACCAGGGAACCGCAGTCCTCGCTGTACACGAGCATAAGTCCCCCGACAAAGGGATCGTGGGCGTTTCCATAGTCTCCATCTGGAAGATTGTCAGTGAACACGTTTGGTGTGTTGAGATAAAGGTTCTGAGATGGACTATTGTACGAGTTGATCATCATTTCGGTATAACGTTCGGTACCCTTGAGTATCCGGATAATGTCCGTTCCGGTAAGAATGTCCGATGGTAACCCGAGGTCTCCGGGTGTCCACCCCCCATGACCGCTATTACCAGGACCAGTGGAAGAAGATGTCAATTCAGTGGAATCGTAAAACTGCACAGGAACCAGCGGTACCCTTGTGGTAATCCCATAACCTGCATTTCGAAATTGATCTGTAAGATAGCGCAAAGTCGATTGTGCATTCATCTGAAGATTGCTGACGCGCAATTCCGTTGAAGCAATCTGTGCCTGACTGGCAAACATCTGGTATGTCATCATCATGACCATGGATGCAATTACAAGACCTACAAGAAGTTCAGGTAGTGAAAACCCTGCTTGCCCTTTAGTAGAGAAACGATGATGAAGTGACATGTTTTACCTCCGTATGCTCATTCCAGTTCACTTTGACCGTCAGGACATTGCCACTCACGGTCACCGTCCGGTTGAAGACCCGGGTAGTTTTATCAGTAGCCGGTTTTCCGAGCTGATTATACGTCCCTTCGAACGAGGAGGGGTTGAATTGGCCCATCCCGTCTGCACGGGCTCGTTCAATTACCTGTTGAACTAGGTTGGTCGCCGCAAATCGATTGTTAGACGTTGAGGCCATATTGATGGATGAATATTGTAACCCCACCAGGGCAAGCATGCCAAAAGAGAAAATGGCCGCAGCGATCATTACCTCAATCAAACTGAAGCCCGAGGTTTTTTCGGAAGATGCCATCTTTCTACCCTCCTTTTTGGTGTTAACCAGACAAAAAATATAATGGCTTCGCAAATCAGTACACCTTTTCATGTTAAGTATCGGACAAGCAGAAAGGTCGTTCAATCCGGCACAGGTTTGATTTTTGGGTGGAAAACGGACGGTTCAGAGGTGTCCACCCCTAATTTGCGCTGATTCAGATTGAGACACATCGTATGGAGCGAATCGGAACGTTTTCCACATTCCCACAGGTTCTGCTGCTGCCGAACCACTTTTTCAGCATTATAGGGACATAACCGAAGGCCATTTCCCAAGCGGTTCAAGCTGTGCAAGCGGCTGTAATCATCTGTGTCACCACTGCAGTAATTGCGTTTTCCGCCGCCCACTGAAACAAGTAGAAGTTTTGGGTTGTCTAAGAATTTGATGAATCAGAGAGTCGGTTGTGCAATACCTATGGTAAGTTCTCTGCCTTTTGCTACTATCCATTAGCACTCAGAGGCGTCAGAGCAAACTCAGCGTCTTTTCACTTTTTGTGGCAGGTGAAACAAAGCGCGCTTCCCACATTGGACTTGAACAGAGATTTTGTGTTGATATAGTAACTTGGGTAACTGAAATCATGGCAGTCAGTGCAACTTCCGGTACCTCTGGGAACATGAACATCATGGCAGGAGCTGCACTCCAGCACACCATTGTTGAGCAAGTCTGTGGATATGGTTCCCCCAAGGCCTGACGGTGTAATACCCGGGTCGTACAGTCCGGGATCCTTGGCTGCCAGTGCACTGTCATACACAATGGCAACCGGATGGTGGTCACTCAGGTCATTGCCAATCCGGATTGGTACATTGCGGCTGGTCTGGGTCCGAATATATTGCGTACCGGTGTTGCCGCCAAAAGCATCCCATGCAATTGTGCCGTCATGGCAGGAAAGACACAACCGGGTGTTTCCTGTTGGCTGGTTGGGAATGGAATCCAGCGTGCTGGAGCTGTAAAGAATAAACACATTACTTGTGACATCATGATTCCAGAGGGGAGATTGCGGCACAGTACCATTGGCATTGTGCGGGGTGTGACAGATAATGCACAGCTCGCCATTGGTTGAACTGACATCTGAAAAATCATGATGGGTGCCCTTCACGGAGGCAAGGCTGGTTATGGGCAACAACATCCCTATTGTACAAAACAGTAACAATTTGAAACTTGCTCTCCGCAAAAGTGGTATATACTGAAAAATTGCACAAGTTTGAACCCTTGAACAGTTCACGAAAATTCTTTTACTCATAAGTATAATGTCCTCTCCTGAAATATAATTCTTGAGATAAAACCATCAAACCAATTGTTATAATACTAAAAATATTTTTGCTGTCAAGAAATTATTGACAATATTGAGAAATGTTGGTAAGGTGAGATTGTGAAAATTCATATTTTAACTGGGTTCGGGTTAATCCGAACTGAATGGCTATGGTATGATTCACAAGACTTAATTTTTTTTGGAGGGATTTTTAATGAAGAAATTATTGGTAATTTGCATTGGCTTGGTGATGGCCGGTGCAGTAATGGCGCAGGGGATTGCGGGCAGTGCCCATGATTTTTCCGGTGATACGTGGAACTCTACAGGACAAATTTGTATTACCTGTCACACGCCCCATAACGCAGACACAACTGTTTCCGGCGCGCCCCTGTGGAATCACCAGGTAACAACGGCAACATTTACCCTTTACTCCAGCACAACGCTGGATGCAAATGATCTGGGCCAGCCGGACGGTGTATCCAAGCTCTGTCTCTCCTGTCATGACGGTACGGTGGGTCTGGAGGCCTTTGGCGGCGTGAACACGGTTACTGATCCGATCACCGGTACCGCCCTATTGGGTACGGACCTGGCCAATGACCATCCTGTTTCTTTTACCTATAACACCTCACTGGCGACAACGGACGGCGAATTGTATGATCCGTCAACAGTCAACAGTGGCCTGGGCAGCACAATCGACGCTGACATGCTGTACAGCGGTAAGATGGAATGCTCCTCTTGCCATGACGTGCATAATACTCCCGGCATTGCCAAATTGCTGGTCAAATCAAATGCGGCCAGCGCATTGTGCCTAACCTGCCACAATAAGTAGGGATTGCCGGTAGTAAGCAAAAGCTGAAATTTTGGACAACGGAAAGCCCCCCGTTCTCGCGGGGGGCTTTATTGAATGGGAGGAAGCGGGTGAAACAAAAAGGCGCAGTTGTACTGATTGTGATGACATTACTCTTTGTTTCCGGGTGTTTACAAGCCCCTCAGCAAAGGGCGAAGTTGAAAACACCGGAGAATCAGTTTATTTTCTATCCACCGCTGCCAAACCAGCCACGGTACCAGTTTCTGGCGACCATTTCTTCGTCAAAGGACATTAAGAAGGCTTCCGGTAAACTGTTCAAATTTGTTGTCGGTTCGGATGAGGACAAGCCCACGGTGATTAACAAGGCATATGGCAGTGTGCTGTTCGGAGACCGGCTGTACGTCTGCGATATCCGCAGCGGCCTGCGCGTCATTGATTTCAAAAAACAGAGTTTCGCCACCTGGGGCCTGTCGGAGCCGGGAAATCTCACTCGCCCGGTTAACGTGACGGTGAATCTGGAAAGTGGTCTTGTTTATGTAGCGGATATCGGTCGCAAACAGGTCATGGTTTATGATCAGGGCGGTAATTTTGTGCGGGCCTATGGAACTACGGGTCAATTTGACGGGCCGGTGGGTGTGGCATTGGCAGACAGTCATCTGTTTGTCTGTGATGTCCAGAAACACCAGGTTCATGTGGTTGATTTGAGGAGTGGAAAGACCCTGTATGACATTGGAAAACCCGGGAGCGGAAACGGGGACCTGTTCCACCCTACTAATATTGCAATTGAGGGGGACCGGTTATATGTCTCTGATACCACCAACTTCCGTGTTCAGATTTTCAGTCTGGACGGTAAACCACTGAGTCGGTTTGGTCAGGTTGGCGACAGGCCGGGAATGTTTTCCCGGCCCAAGGGGATCGCAGTCGATCACGAGGGACGCATTTATGTGGCTGATGCAGCATTTGAAAACATTCAGGTTTTTAATAAGAAGCACCAGCTCCTGCTCTTTTTTCTGTCTTCAGGAAACGGAAAAGGCATGATTAATCTGCCGGCGGGTATCAGTATCAGCTATGATATCCCCGATTTCTTCCGTAAGAAACTGGCGCCGGGGTTTACAGCGGAATACCTGCTTCTGGTCAACTCGGAGTTTGGCAGAAACAAGGTAAACGTCTATGCATTCGGGTCTTACAAAAAGTAGGACTATTTTTGTTCTGGCAGGGGTGCTGCTTCTGTGCGCCTGTACGCCGGAAAAGAAGTATCGCGCGTTGTCCTTTTTTTTCGATGGCGTTCCCAACCCGTCTGTCCGGGGAAAATTGACGGAAAATGCCACAGAAGAAGAGAAAGCTTCTGCGGCATCCGATGCAGGAGAAGCTGCCCGTAAAGCGCAACGGGCCCGGGGTGAGGCTGAAAAAGAAGTCTATCAGTCTCAACATTCCCCTTATGTGAAACGAGAATGCGAGAGCTGTCACGATCGGACATCGAAGAATCTGCTTGTGACAAGTAAGCGGAAATTGTGCTTCAATTGCCATGACGAAAACAAATTCACCGGACCATATGTTCACGGTCCGGTGGCGGTAGGGGCATGTCTGATGTGTCACCAGCCTCACCGGTCGACTCGGCCGACGCTATTGCTCAAATCAACACCGGAGCTGTGTCTTCAGTGCCATGACAAAAGGGAAGTTTTTGCCAATGAAAACCACGAGGGCGTTACAGATTGTCTGGAATGCCATCAACCTCACATTGCAGAGGATCCAATGTTCATGCGGTGAAAATGAAAAAATACTTGATTATGTTTGTCCTCAAAGCCGTCGCATTTTTGATGATTTTCAGCCCCGGTTTCATCAAGGCGCAGGAGATTCGTTTCCTGGCGTTGACGCGTGTTCACGGGGCCGTCATCATGGGATGGGAGGGAACATCCGAGAATGAACAGTACCAGGAGAAAACGATACGTGATTATTCGGAGGATTACTTCCGGTACGGGCTTAACTTGAACCTGCAGGGCTACACGTATCATCCCAACCTGCTGAGCTTCACCATTGATGCCACATTGATTAAGAACCGGAGTGACGTCCGTGAATTTGAAGGCACCTCTCTGTTCAGTGAAACAGACAATGCCTATGACATGCGCTTCCGATTTCTGCAGAAGAAGCCGGTTCACGGTGTTCTATATTTCTACCAGGCCGATACAAGTTCCGGGCGAGCATTTCTCGGACGCTACTACAACAAGGTGAAAAAGCACGGTGCGACGCTGTATTCAAAACTGGGCGGGATTCCGGTTGAGTTGAATGTATATCGAATGAAGAATCGCTATGCGTCGCTGACGTTCGAAGATCGTAATGAAAGCACGGATAATGTGACAATGAAAACAACGCTGTATAACAGGAATGGCCATCGGGGCGTGCTTGATTTCCGGTTTAAGGATTACAGTGAGTCGGTTTATGACGTAAACTACAAACATACCCAGTTCCAGGGGATATTTGAGTCGAATTTCAAAACTACCCGGCCGACGCGGTATAATGGGATTTTCCGTTACGACAAAATGTCCGGTGCGAGCGATCTCAGCACCGTCACTTTGTCTAATTCAATTGTCCATGAGTTGCCGATAAATTTGAGGGTCAACGGCATGCTGAATTTTTCCAGAACACAGGTAGTTGGAAATAAGCTGGAACAGATGTTTGCTTCTGTAAATTTGAGCCATTCTCTCTTTGAGAGCCTTGAGTCCGAAATTTCCCTTTCAGCAAGGCATGATGCGGGCGACAACTCATCATTGAACAGAACCATGCAGCGTCTGCAGACTGTCTATCAAAAGACAATTCCAACCGGCAGATTAAGTATGTCATTTTCTCAACAGTATGAGGTTCTGACAAATCACTCCAATGAACAGACAAGCAATGGCTCGGTGCAAGCGGCATTTGACTTCAGTAATTCCATCGTTCTGAATATCAACGGAATCAATCCCGGATCAATTGTTATAACCAATCCTCAGATGTCGGAGTTCTATCTGGAAGGTGTGGATTATCAGATTCTTGTGGCGGAGCAAGTTGTGTATATCACGAGAATTCCGGGTGGAAACATTTCGGCAGGGAGTGAGATTCTTGTCAGCTATCTTTTCCAGTCGCAACCGGATTATATCCTGGCTATTCATGAATATCATGATAGTTTTCAGGTTCGTTTTCTTAAATATTTTCGCATCGGGTACCGGGTACGGGGAAGCGGAAACCGGGTCAGTTCAGAATTTCTTATTTTTCCCTTTGAGTCGTATGTGGCGCGTCAAAAAATGGCGGGTCTGGATTTAAAACACTTCACATGGCAATACTCGACAGAAAAATATGACGGAACCCGTTCAAACTATGAAACCCGCAACTGGCAGGGTGCTATGCAGATTGCCTTTCACAGACGATTTCGTCTCATTTATACCCTGTCCGGCAACAAAACCGATTTTCAATTTCAGAATCATTTTAATGAAATGAAAAGCCGATATCTGACTTTTTCCTGGGTGTTGCTTTCCGGAGTGAGCGGAGACATCAATTACAGAAACCTCAAATACCGCAGTGAAAGTTACGATCGAAACCGAACCAGCATATTTGCCCGTTTTCAGTGCAGGATCCAGCAGATGCTCCTGACCGGGTCTTACGAATACATTCTTGATGATACAGATACTACCCGCAGACGTCATTCGTACTATATTCTGAGCATAAGGAGGCGATTCTGAATGAAGAAAGTTTTCCTGTTTTTTGTATTGCTTATTTTTTTCATCTCGCCTTCTTCGGGACAGTCTGTTCTTTTTTTGAAGACGATAACGCCCCATAAGAAAGTGACCTTTTCCAGTCGACTGCGAAGTCTATTCTTTGGCAGGCAAAACATTCGGCAAACGCCTTTTTCACTTGTCATGTTGAAAAATGGGAATATTGTGATGACCGATGTGGAGAATGGTTCAATCCTGTTGATGGACAGACAGGGGACCATTATACGGGCCGTAAAGAAAATTGGCCAGGTCTCGTTCAGTTCACCGGTCGGGCTATGTCTGGACGAAAAAGAAAATATATACGTGGCAGATTCGGCCCGGATGGGAATCGTAAAATTTGACCCTTCTTTGAAGCGGGGACAATTATTTGCCTCCGTGCCGGGTTCACGCCTCTGCGGAATGGCGTGGTTGAAAAATCGCTTGTACTGTGCCGATGCGGTCAACCATCTCGTGAGATGTTTCGATGCTTCCGGAAAGCAGGTGTTTTCTTTTGGGCAGAGGGGTTCTGCTCCGGGAGATTTCAATTTTCCCATTGATGTTGCATCGGCAAAGACTCATCTGTATGTGCTGGATGCACTCAATTTCAGAGTGCAGGTGTTTGATGCATCGGGTAAGTTTCTTTCGTGCTTTGGTGAAAACGGTACCGGTGGCGGAAGCTTTTCAAAGCCGAAAGCCATTGCCGTAAACAGCCTGGGATATGTATTTGTGTCAGATGTGTCTTTTGACAATGTGCAGGTGTTCAATTCAAAGGGAATTTTTCTTTACGTTATGGGGCAACGGGGAAACGGGCAGGGACAGTTCTGGATGCCGTCCGGCATCGCGTTCGGATCAGATCTGGAATTTATCGTCGCAGACACGTACAATCATCGGATACAACAGTTTGAAATAAAGGGGATAGAGAAATGAGAAGGTATCTTTTCTCTGTAGTAGTGGCGATACTGATAGCGGCCAGTCTCCAGGTTAAGGCCAACGTTGCGCAGACGCGACACAATCTCTCAGCGTCCGGACCCGGAACCGTCAAGACGACGGAAACAACGGGCATTTGTATTTTCTGCCATACGCCCCACTCGGCAGCGCCATTGGCACCCTTGTGGAACAAGGATGTGGGACCGCTGGTATACACGACGTACAGCTCTTCCACTCTGGTTTCTGCTCCGGGACAGCCTGACGGTGGATCCAAATTGTGCCTGAGCTGTCATGACGGGACGATAGCGGTGGGGAATATCAGAAACCCGGATGTGACATTTACGATGACGAATACTTCAGGAGGCCGGCTTACAGGAAACAGTGACCTGGGTTCGGATCTGTCTAATGACCACCCTGTTTCCTTTGTTCCTGTCACTGGTGGAGAACGGGTCAATCCGCCTGCCGGGGATGCGGTCCATTATGACGCATCCGGCAAACTGCAGTGTACGAGCTGCCATGACCCCCACAACGACCCGAACGGTAATTTTCTTGTCAAAAGCAACATCGCGAGTGCAGTGTGCAAGACCTGTCATCAGAAGAATCTGTATGATATGTGTGTTCATAATACATCAACGGCAATATGGAACGGCAGTGGGGTAAATCCGTGGCCGGCCGGTACCTACGCGAATGTAGCTGATAATTCGTGCGGAAGTTGCCATGTGCCCCACAATGCCGGGACGAAGCAGCGCCTCTTGACACAAAGTGGCGAAGACAACGCCTGTAAGGTCTGCCACAATGGAAATGTAGCAGGTGAAGATATTTATTCGGAGCTGACAAGACTGTCCGGTCATTTTACCGAATTTTACAACGGGATTCATGACCCGGCAGAGGATGTCATAACCATGCCGAAACATGTGGAATGCGTTGATTGCCACAATCCCCACACGGTAAACGGTGATCCCGGAACGCCGCCACTGGTGGACGGTGATTTGCGTGGTGTTTCCGGAGCTGATCTGTCCGGGAATTCGCTTGTACAAGCCACGAATCAGTATGAAGTTTGCATCAAATGTCATGGCAGCAATACAAACTTCAACATTGTTCCCTCAACCAATCGAGTTATTGATACCCGCAATATTCGAGTAGCCATCAATCCTTCGAACCCGAGTTATCATCCGATAGCCGCCCAGGGGCAGGCCGCCAGTGTCCCCTCTCTCCGCACGGCATATACCACCAGCTCAATCATCTATTGCACCGACTGCCACAACAGCAATACCTCTGTCAGTGCCGGGGGAACCGGCCCCAACGGCCCACACGGTTCAGCCTACGCTTTCATACTGGAACGGCGATATGAAACCACAGATTATACACAGTACTCAACCAGTGCCTATGCTCTGTGTTTCAAATGCCACGATCCGAATGTCCTTATGTCCAACCAGAGCACCTTCGGAGGCCATTACAGCCATGTAATAAACGCCGAAATTCCGTGTTCGGCGTGCCACGATCCTCACGGAGTCCCCGGGGGAACCACCGCAGATGGAGATCACATCGGCCTGATAAATTTTGACAGAAATATTGTGCACCCCAACTCAAGCGGACAACTGAGGCTGGTCATAACCAGCACCCGGGGATATTGCTACTTACAATGCCATGGGCGCCGTCATAATCCCAAAAGATATTGGAGGTAATATGGTGAGAAACGGAATTATATTAGGTATTTATTTCATCGCAGTGGCTTTTATCCCGGCTTTTGGACAAGATTGTATCACATCCAAATGTCATGCGGATTTCAAAAAGTTACCCATACTTCACTCTCCTGTAGAAGATGGCTGCGATTCCTGCCATGAAGAAATGGGGGAACACAAATTCAGCCCGATCCCAGACCCCATCCGAAACCTGTGCTACCAGTGCCATGACAGTGTAGAAGAAGGGAAACATATCCATCCGGCAATTACCGATGACGGCTGCCTCTCATGCCACAACCCCCACGGAGGCAGCAACAAGAAACTACTCACCGAGGAAACTGTGGCCGCATTGTGTTTCACCTGCCACGATCAGGATAATTTTAACGGTAAACATATCCACGGGCCCGTAGAAGCCGGAGAATGCCTCGATTGCCATAATCCACACTCATCTGACCACCCCTCGCTTTTGAAAAAAGTCCAGCCGGCTTTGTGTACCGACTGCCACTCGGACAAGGACTTTTCAGATGGAAAACGCCACATGCACAGCGCCCTGGAAGACGGCTGTACAGATTGCCACAACCCCCACACCTCCGCTTTTCAATACCAGTTAAAAAGTAAACCGGGGAAAATCTGCACCGCCTGCCACGAAGATGTCGTGAAACACACAAACAATGCAAAATCAAAGCATACACCGGCAGTTGACGAGCGTGCATGTCTGAATTGCCATAATCCACACGGGGCAAAAAACGACAACAATTTGAATCAGGATGCTCCGAAACTGTGTTTCGGCTGCCATGACAAGCCCATGACCGGATGGGGCGGTCGTCCCTACAATGTGTTCCAGGTTATAAAAAACGGCACTACGATTCATCCACCTGTGGAAGATGGCGAATGCCTGTCCTGCCATAATCCCCATGGATCAGATGTGAACGATATCCTGACCGCAAAATATCCGACGCACTTTTATGCACCGTTCGGGGATGAAACGTATGAATTATGTTTCCAATGCCACGACGAGAGCCTTGTAACTGTTGAAAAGGCAAAGAATGATGAAACCGGTTTCCGGAACGGTACCCGGAATTTGCATTTTCTTCATGTTGACCGAAAGAAAGGGAGAACCTGCCGGGCGTGCCACGAGGTTCACGCCTCGACTAACCCGAAAATCATCAGAAACACCATACCGTTTGGAAAATGGGATATTCCCATTGGTTTCAAAAAAACCGAAACAGGGGGATCCTGCTCTCCTGGCTGTCACAAGACCAAGCGGTATGATCGTGTCACTCAGACAATTAACGATCCCGGCCAGCCGGCCGGATCGGCACATTCACCTGCGTCGGCGAATTCAGGGAAAGCAGGCGGAAAGAAATGAAAACCCGTCATTTGATCCCGGTAGTCCGTGAACTTCGCTTCATCGCGATGATTACTGCAGGGATTCTGTTTGCCTCACTGATTGGCAGCAGCATTTTAATGGTCATGTTTAATCAGGAGCTGGGAACTGATTTTGCGGATGCTTTCTTCACAATGCATACGTTGTACATGAAGATGAACTTGTTCAGTATACTTGCGGTGGCACTGCAATTAGCGCTGTCCGCCGCCATTGTTTTTCTGGTGGCCCTGAGATACAGTCACCGGATTTCCGGTCCCATGTATCGCCTGCGAATGATACTGACTGATTTTCAGGATGGACGAGAGGTCAATGGGGTGACCTTTCGCAGCGGTGATTTTTTGAAGCCATTGGAATCCTTGATGACCCGAATGTTTGACCGGATCAACCGTCAAAGACTGCTTGAGGAGGAAATACGGGTATTAATGACAAAGGAATCCCTCGCAGACCCGGCTGAGAAAGAAGCCATATTGAAACAGCTTCGACATGTGGCGGACCAACTGGAGGGCGACAATGCGTAATATCTTTGCATTGCTGCTCCTCCTATTGCTGCTGGGAGTGGGATGGCTGATTGCAACAACGGAAGGGTCCGGTCCCCATCACTTTGAAGGCAAATGTTCGGAATGTCACCTGGGGAAACCCCGTGCAGAACTCTTTGTTGGGTCCGTGGATCGTCTGTGTCTGCGATGCCACCAGGATGAGGCTTCCCGATCCCATCCCTCCGATTTTTTTCCAAAGCGCGGGTTACCCGATAACTTTCCACTTTTCAACGGTCGCTTTACCTGTGTCAGTTGCCACTATGCGCATGTATTGATGGAAGGACGGAATCAGCGGAAAATTCAGTCAGTCAGCTACCCTTTTCTGCTCAGATACAGGCAGACAGGGCGGGCATTCTGCTTCCAATGCCACCGGCCGGACAATTTCAGAAAACGAATAGACTCACATGGCACTGCAATTGGTGTTGCCCACATGGAAGCGAAAACACCGGAAGTGCTTCAACTTCTGGACAAGAGCTCACGGGATTGTCTTGCATGCCATGACGGAACCATTTCATTCAACACAGATACCGGTGGAGCCAGCTGGGAACATGCTCGTGGAATCGGACTGAGCCATCCGGTCGGAATACTGTACACGGACGGACTTCGGCGCAGCAAATACAAATACTACCCGGAGAGTTCATTGCCACCGGAACTGAAACTTGTGAACGGACGAATCGAATGTATCACCTGCCATGACCATTATTCGAAACGAAAAGGATTACTGGTCATGGACAATACGGGCAGCCGAATGTGTCTGTCCTGCCATGAGATGTAGGAGGCGTAATGTCAAAAAATCGAAGAAGGCAGTACTATATTGATCGGTTGTTTCAACGGCGGTTTCTGTGGTTGTTCCTGATGCTGGTTGTGATTATTACCATCTGCAACCTGATGTTCTATTTCGGTTTGCTGAGGCCGGCTGTGGATGATGCCATGTTTCGCAGTCATATCCAGGTGGACAACCCGGTAAACATTGTAACCGGTTTACTGTCACGATTTATACCGGTGATCGTATTACTGGTAACCGTCCTGACGGTGGGGCTGTACTCAATTTTCCGCGTTCGGTTGGAGCGATTTCTTGGCTGGTTGACCAACCATCTGCAACTGACAATGGAGGGAGGTCAATCCAACACCGGGAGAAAATACGTCCCCATCGCCCAGTTTCAGGACCTGGAACCCACCTTATTATGGTTTCTCTATCATGTACATGAGCAGGAAGTGAGTTCACAGGAAATATCCCAGAAGATACGTGCCTTCAGTACACTCCAAAGTAACGCAAACAGGAAAGCCCTTTTGAAAGCGCTGGATTGGGAACAATAATGGACGACCCAGAGAGCCGAGTGGAAAAGATTAGTGTTGAGTGTTACGTTTCAGACAAAAACAGGGAATACACCACTCCCTGTTTTTACTTAAATTCAGCCTCAGATTTAAGCTTTCTTTATCCTGTCTTTCCAGAGGGGCGACATGTTTCGAAGCCGGGTAACGGTGCGTTCCAGCGCCCCCAGCGTGCAGACCAGGTCTTCCTTTGTAGTGGACCGGCCAAGGGAGAAACGGATGGAGCTGTGGGCACGACCATGGTCCATTCCCATTGCCAGAAGCACATGGGACGGCTCCAGTGAACCGGAGGAACACGCGGAACCTGTGGACACCGCGATTCCGTCAAAGTCCAGATCATAGAGGATGGATTCTCCCTCAATATATCGAAACGAGATGTTGCTGGTATGGGCCATGCGGTCGGCATCTGCTCCGTTGACGATGCTGTCCGGGATACGATGAACAACTTCCGCCTCAAACCAGTTCCTGAGCTCACCCAGGCGCTGCCATTCGCTGTCCATATCCGCAATACAAAGTTCCACTGCCTTTCCCAGCCCGGCAATGTGTACGGTGTTTTCGGTTCCGGCCCGGAGGTTGAATTCGTGGTGGCCACCATGAATCAGCGGACAGACCTTACGCAATTTCTTCTTGTAGAGCACGCCGACACCCTTTGGACCGTATATCTTATGGCCGGAAAGAGAAAGGAAGTCCAGGTTGAGCTTTTTTACATTGATGGGAATCTTTCCGAATGCCTGTACTGCATCTGTGTGGAAAATAATGTTCCTGCCGGAAATCATGTTTGCGATTTCCTCAATGGGCTGAATGGCGCCAGTCTCATTGTTGGCATACATGATGGAAACCAACGCAGTCTTGTCCGAAATCAGTGATTCCAGTACATCCAGCTTCACCACGCCGTTTTCGTTCACTGGGCAGAGATGCACTATTTTCCCTTCTCCCTGCAGACATTTGGCAGTGTTCAGCACAGATGGGTGTTCGATGGCAGAAATGATGACCTCGCTTCTTTCACACCCGATTTTACAGACACTGTTGCCACAGGTTACCCCTTTGATAACCAGGTTATTGGATTCCGATCCGCAGCTGGTGAAAATAATTTCTTCCGGTTGTGCTCCCAAAGCGTCTGCAACCGTTTTTCTAGCATTTTCAATCAGCTCATGAGCTTCCCTGCCGAAGGAATGATGGCTGGAAGCGTTCCCGAACACTTCCATGGCGGCAATCATGGCAGCTTTCACCTCAGGATGAATGGGAGTGGTGGCATTATGGTCCAGGTACACCCGTTTCATTTCTCATCTCCGAAGAAATCTTTCACCATCTTTTCAATCACCGGTCGGCATCTTTCCCCGCCACAGGCACCGGTCATGGCTTCGGTTCGGGCTGCAATCTCGTCCAGGTCGTCAATACCGTGTTCAATCACGTCCAGGATGGCGCTCTTCTTGATGCCCATGCAATGGCAGATTACCGGATCCGGTGCGTCTTCCACTGTTTCCCCGCGATAATTCGCCACCGCCCGGGCCAGGGCATCCACCGCCAGCACGGAGCAATGGAGTTTGTGTTTGGGCATCCCGCCCAGTGCATCCGCAATAGCCTTGTTGGAAAGATGAATCGCTTCTTCCACAGGCTTGCCGATAATCATTTCTGTGGCTATGGAACTGGACGCAATGGCGGACGCGCAGCCAAAAGTCTCAAAACGGGCGTCTTCAATAATCCCCTCGTCATTTACCTTGATGTAGAGTTTCATAATGTCTCCGCAGGCCTCATTTCCCACCTCGCCGACACCGTTGGCATCGGGAAGATCTCCCACGTTCCGGGGATTGCGGAAATGATCCAGCAGAATTTCCGAATATTGGTTCATGCCTCACCTCCGAAGGTGAATATAACGCGATTGTAATGTGGAGTCAAATTTCACGAGCAAAGCTCGTGAAATTTAGTGAAAGTGCGCGTGCTTGTGCGCGAAAGAGGGTTTGCATGACCTTCCCCCCCAAACCTGTACTTTTTTTGAATCAGCAACCCATCTTACATAACTTCATCCACTGCAATGCTTGTCATGTAGCTTTTTGGCATTATTTTTCAGGTTTCTTTCTTGCTTTAGGCTTGGGGTTGGGAAGTTCTTTTTCTGTAATGGCAATCAATTCAGAAAGCCATTCGGAATCTTCAATTTGTTCTTCAATAAGTAGTGATGGTTTTGCCCCTGGATAAGCCGGAGCTTCCACAAAATCGCCAATAAATTCCTTTCCGGCATTGGTTGGCTTTACAAATAGCTGGCCATCACAAACAAGAGCAACCACCTTTCCCTTAGAATAAAAAGTATACCCACCAAACATTGCTCTGAATGATATTTCGCATTCATCAGCTATTTGCTCAGCAATGTATTCAACAAAAGCTTGATCTGATGCCATAGCTGCTCCTTAACTAAGATTGCTACTCGACCACATAATGTATTGTTCTGGGCAAAGCGGGTACAGGCATCCGAGATGTTGCCAGTCCCCGTTTTCCCAAATCAAGGACCTGGCACAACATTCCAATTTTGCTGAATCTGAATGTTGTGCCTTGGTATCTTTGTGTTAAAGTTCCTTTTCTGCTCTTCCCCCTCTGCGTCCTCTGCGGTAAAACTCTCTTTCCCTTTCTGACGCGCACTTGGCCGTACAGGTCGATTACTTGAGGTTTTCCGGGTTCAAGGGCTTC
>JAADJC010000038.1 GCA_013151025.1 Acidobacteriota bacterium | reverse complement strand
CCTTCCTCTTATGAAGGTTCCCTCAGCGTGACGACCGCTTCCGGTGACGTGCGGACAGAAGCATTTCACGGTAAGACACTGGAAGTAAAAACCAGCTCCGGGGATGTCAGCTTCACTGGTTTTTCCGGAAAATTGGGCAAGATTAATACCGCATCCGGCGATGTCACCGGGAAAAACATCCAAGCAGATCGCTTGAGCATCAGCACTGCGTCCGGGGATATCGTGCTGATGGATTCCCGGATACTTGAATTCCGGGGCCGAACCGCCTCAGGTGATATTCAAGCTCAATCCGTGAAAATCGGCAACTTCAGCACCCGATCCGCCAGCGGAGATATCAGCCTCTCCGGCCTCACCGGGAAAACCATTTCCAGCAGCAGCACTTCCGGTGAACTGGAAGTTACCGGCATTTCAGGGGATAAGTTATCTTTCAGCACAACCAGTGGCGATGTCCGGCTGCGTAAAATCACCGGAGATCTGGAAGCCAGCTCCACTTCAGGAGATGTTAAGGCAGATGTGCTGAGCTTTCCGCACTTCATAAAAGTGTCCACCACGTCCGGTGACATTCGGCTGAATATCACCGGAAAGAAACCCTACGGATTCACTGCTAAAACCCACGGTGATATTTCATTCACAGGACCAAAGGGCCGGACTGTTAATGCTGAAAAAAAACTCACGTTCAACTGTGAAGGATGTAAAAAACAGATATCTACTCAATCCGTTTCCGGGGATATTGAGGTCAGATAAACGGGACAAGTAGGAACAAGTTGAGACAAGGTTGAGGTTGAGTGAAGATGAGAATAGAGAAATGATGATTTTTCCTACTCGCACTTTTACTCTCACTTGCACTACTCTGCCGCCCACTCTTTCTCCTCGCGCACTCGCACTTTCACTCGTATTTCCTGCCGGGTTAACCGGCAGGAAATACGAAAGGTTTCATTAGAGAAAAGGATTTGGTTTCCCGGCCGGTAAAAGCGGTAAAAATATTGTTGCAGATAGTCAATAAAGCGAGATCACTGTCCGGATCCGGTATCAGCTTTGAAAGCGGTTGCTTTGACATGATCCGAAGCCTGCCCGGTACCCCCTCAGGAAGAGGTTTCAGTTGGGGACGACACTGACTACAGTAGAACTTTTCTGTGCTGAATCCACAATTCTGCCCATCGCTCAACCCTGTTCCGCACTGGGCACAGGTTTCAAAGTCCGGAAAGACTCCCAGCAGTTTCAGCCCCCAGAACATGAAGTAGGCCGTCGCCGTCTGCAAATCGTCGTGGGTTTCCAGGAAATCAAAGGTATGGGTCAAAAGGCGGTAAAATTTCGGGCTGCCCTCCTCCCCGTGAACCAGCAGGTCCGCCAGTTCGGAGTAGAAGGAAAATGCCATAAACCGCCCCATATCGCCGGAAATCCGTTTGAAGTAGCTCTTTTTGATTGCGGCACTGTTCAAGGGCTGAAGTTTCTGGCCCTCTTTTTCAAACCATTCCGCTTCAATAAAATTGAAAGGGTCCAGTTTTCCCGCCACGGCAGATTTTAGTCTCGCCCCGTTTTTGGCGATGAGAGATTTTTTCAACCCCCCTTCGGTCAGCACCACCGCCACTTTGTCCGCGTCGTTGATGGTGAAGGTTTTAATGACATAGCAGACAGATTTTACAACCGCCAAGGCAGCCTCACGATTTCTTTTCCGAAAACTTTTTTCGAAGGTAGGGAATCAGGCCGCCGCCGTCAATGATGTAGCGTACCGCTTCGGGGATGGGAGGAAAGTCAATCCATTCTCCATCCACCTGAATCCGATTCCTCTCCCGGTCAATGGTCACGCTGCTTTCTTTTGTAATTCTATCTGCCGCCGCCGGGCATTCCACCGCCAGAAGCCCGGAATTGATGCAGTTGCGAAAGAAAATCCGGGAAAAACTCTTTGCGATCACTGCAGCCACCCCGGAATATTTGATGCAGGTGGCCGCCTGTTCCCGTGAAGAACCGCAGCCAAAGTTTTTTCCCGCGACAATAATGTCGCCGGGCTCCACGATTTTGACAAACTCCGGGTCCAGGTCTTCCAGCGCATGCTGTGCCATTTCCTCCGGATCGGAGATAGTATAGGTGTATTTTCCGGGAAAAATCACATCGGTGTTGACGTCATCACCGTATTTGAAAATTCTCATTTCAATGCCTCCGCAGCACAGATTTCACCGGCAATTGCCGATGCCGCCACCGTTTCCGGGCTGGCAAGGTACACGGAAGCGGTTTTGCACCCCATTCTTCCTTTGAAGTTCCGGTTTGCCGTGGAAATGCAGACTTCACCCGGTGCCAGGATTCCCTCGTGGGCACCGAGGCAGGGGCCGCAGCCGGGGTTCATGACAATCCCGCCGGCTTCAATGATGGTTTCAAACAGGCCTTCTTTCATCGCCTGCATGTAGATTTCCATGGAAGCGGGGAACACCAGCAACCGAACATTTTTTGCTACTTTTTTCCCTTTGAGCACTGCCGCAGCTGCCCGGAGGTCTTCGATCCTTCCGTTGGTACAAGTGCCGATCAGGGCCTGGTGGATTTTTGTGCCGGCAACTTCTGAAACCGGTGCCACGTTATCCACGGTGTGGGGTTTTGCCACCTGGGGTTCAACGGAAGCTGCGTCAATGATGAGCACCTGCTCATAATTCGCGTCACTGTCCGGGAATACGGCTTCGAACCCGCTTTCGTCAATACCTCTGGCACGGAGATATTCAAAGGTGGTTTCATCCGGGGAAAAATAGCCGTTCTTTCCCCCCATTTCCACCGTCATGTTGGCAAACACAATCCGGTCCGCAACCGTCATCCGGGAAACCGCTTTCCCGGTGAATTCCACTGCTTTGTACAACGCGCCGTCAGCACCAATTTCGCCGATGAGGTAGAGCATCATGTCCTTGGCAGTGACACCGGGCCGGGGCATTCCATCCAGCACAACCTTGAGGGTGGACGGCACCTTCAGCCAGATTTCACCGGTTGCCCAGATCGCCGCGGCTTCGCTTCTTCCGATTCCGGCGGAAAATGCTCCCACCGCGCCGTAGGAAACGGTATGGGAATCGCTCCCCACAATCAATCGGCCGGGCCGGGCAAAGCCCTTCTCAATCACAACTTGATGACAGACACCAGTATTGATATCAAAGAAATTTGGAATATCAAATTTTTCCACGAAATCCCGTACTTCCTGATGATTTTTCGCGTACTTTTCGCTGGCTGCCGGGACGCAGTGGTCCAGGATAATCAACACCTGTTCCGGCTCAAATACCCGTCCCGCGCCAATCTGTTTGAACTTTCCATAAATGGCGGCGGAATTGTCATGGCTCATGACATAATCCGGTTTCACAACAACAATTTCGCCCGGCACCACGGCGGATTTTCCCGCCCTTTTCGCCAGTATTTTTTCCACAAAGGTTTTGCCCATTGTGCCTCCATCCGTTAACTGATTTTATCCCCTGTCCAAAGGGGAATCTGCCCCATCATACACCATCTGTCCATGAGTAGGGGTAAGACGGCGCGTTGCGCCGAATGTTGAGTTTTAAATGTTGAATGTTGAATGACAGAAAAATCAGGGAGTTGGCAAAGAACTGTCACTTGCGGATTCCTGTCTTTGTCACTCATCACTTCTTTTCTTCCCTCAACCTTTCCCTTCACTCAACCTTCTCTTCGTATCCCCATTTCCCTAAAATGCCCGGCCAATGGAAAACAGCAGCTTCCAGCGGGACGGAAACGCGCCCTGATCCAGATTCCACGCCACTTCCACCCGCACGGGGCCAAGCGGTGTCTTGAAGTGAACGCCCAGACCTGCATCCTTTATGGCACTATCCCAGCTTGCGTCTGATGCCTCTCTCCATACATTGCCGATATCTGTAAACAGAACGCCGTTCAAACCGTCGCCAAGGGGAAAAGTATATTCCGCATTAAACAGGGCAAGGAAGCGGCCTCCCATGGGTTTACCGGTGGAAAACAGCGGACCGGCCTGCTCAAATGAGCTGATGCGCAGCGAATTGACCCCTCCGGTAAAGAAGCGTTCCGGCAATGGAACCGAATATTCGGAGGGGGAAGGGGCTGAAATCTGGCCGATTGTCTGAGAAAAGGAAAATCTTCCTGCAAAAAATGCGGTTTTACCCATTGCTTTCATAAAAAACTGCCCCTTTGACAAATCCATCGCCGGTTCCACCTTCAAAGAAATGTAATACCCCTTTGTTGGGTAGAGCAGATTGTCCCGACGGTCATAGAGGAGTTGAGAATTCAACGAAACCGTGTAGTTGGGATGCAGCTCCTTTTCAATTTCCTCGTATGGCACAGAAATATTGGTGAGATGGTTTCGCCTTGCCTCCAGTGAAAATATGGTATTTGTGAATTTACCGAAGGTTGAATCGTAGCTGATACTGGTGCCCCACCTGGAAAAGTGATAATCACTCTTGTCTTCCCGGGTCAGAAACACCGAAGACATAAAGTGGTTTTCACCGGCAATATTGAAGTAAACCTGCTGCCTGAGGGGCGAAACACGAAATAAAAGCGTTCCTGTCAATTGCTGGTGAAACAGATAGTTCCAGATCACTGTTGTGGAGAAACGAATCCCCTCATCTGAGTTGATCCCCACTCCATAGCGGAACGTTTTCAACGACTGCTCTTTTAGCCGAATGAAAAGAACCAGCTCATTCTGTCCAATTTCAAACGGCACGACTTCTACTTTAGAAAAGAATCCAGATGCTTCCAGTCGATTTCGCACAGCTCGTATTTCATCCACATTAATCACCTTACCGACCTGTACCCGGATTAACTTCACCAGCATGTTGTTTTGGATTTTCCGGTTACCGTGATAGTAAATAGCCGAAACTCTACGCTTTCCACCGGTTTCAACACTGAAGTTGACCGGTACCTGATTTCCGTTCAGTTTACCCCGCTTCACCGAAACAACCGGCCTATAAAAACCTGCTTCCCGGAAAACTGCTTCCATCTTCAGAACGACGGCCTGCACCTTTCCATCGGAAAAAGGGTCTCCTTCCAGAATCCCCGGCACCGTTGCAAAAATACCTTCTCCACCCTTCAAGGTCACTTTGCCAAAGCGGAACTGTTTCCCTTCCTTCACCAAAACCTGAAACGTCTTTGTTTTTTCATCATAGTTGAAACTGAATCGTGGATAAAGAAATCCACGTTTCTTCAGAGATTCGCTTAATTCAGTCTCCACTCGGCTTAATTCAATCCGGTTATAACATTTTGGCCTGGAAACTTTCATCGGCCGGGTCGATTGAATCTCCACCCTTGATACCGGGAGTTTAACAGCATTTTCAACACTGAAAATAATCCGATAGCCATCTTTACGAAATTTAATCTCCGGATGGCAATAGCCCATTTCCAGTAACTTGAAATAGAGGCTGTTTTCCGTAACGTGGAGAGCCGCGTCACTCAATCCATTTTCAAGAATGTATTTGAACACATCCTGATATTCATCCGGGTCCAGCTTCACATTATCCATCACAAATTT
>JAADJC010000121.1 GCA_013151025.1 Acidobacteriota bacterium | reverse complement strand
AGTACAAGGTACGGGCACTGGACCGGGCAGGAAACGCATCTTCCTACTCATTGCTCAACGTGAATGTGCCGGAAGAAACGGTTGTGGACAACACTGTATATTTCCCCCACCTGGATTCCAGTGATATGTGGTGGACCGGTTTTGCACTGGTGAATACCAGCGACACGGCTGCCAATATCGGCTTTGAATTCTATTCATCAGCAGGTGAAGTTGTTGCAACACTGCCTGAATTCAGCACGCTGGATGCGGGGCAAAAACTGGTTTACACGATCCATGACCTGTTCGATGGAGATGTTCCGGCAGACGCTGCCTGGTGGCGCGTTACATCTGACCAGCAGCTCAATGGTTTTGAGCTGTTCGGCACCAATGATTCAGAAGAAATGGTTGGAGTGAAAATCTCCAAGAGGCCATCCGGCAAACTGCTCTTCCCATCCATCAAAGTGGCTAACACGTACTGGACCGGAATTGCCATCATCAACACCGGAGATACAGACGGAACCATCACATTTTACGCCTATGACAATAACGGGAACGAATTGGCAGGTTCCAAAACATGGCCGCTGCCGTCCCATGGAAAAGTTGTGGATGTGGCTCAGAATTTCTTTGAAGATCAGACGCTGCCCACCGGAACAGCAGTTGTGGAAGTCGTGTCAAATCAGCCCTGTATCGGCTTTGAGCTCTTCGGTACCCATGGGGATGAAGAACAGGGCATTAAACGGGGCCTGGCAGGACTCAGCGCGTTGCCGTTGAACACGGAAAGCGCCTTCCAATCGGCGCCGACAAAATCCATCAAGACTGCGAATGCCAAAGGCGGAGACGCCCCCAACAGCCTCAGTGCCACTATCCTTAATGCCTCCTCCGTTGAACTGGACTGGCTGGTTCCTGACACAGGGACACCGGACTCCTACCAGATATGGACAGCCACCGTGGTCAGCACACCGTTTGGCCCCCGGGTAGACCTGGAAACCCTTCTCGGGGAAACAACGGACACCACATATATTGTCGGCGGGCTGCAGGCAAATACGGAATATACTTTTGTGGTCACGGGTGTCACCGGAGGCGACCGGTCCTCCGCCAGCAACAGCGTGACGGTTACCACACCTGCTGAAACGGTACCGGAAGCTTTCACTTACATGGCAGCCCGCCTGGAGGAACACAACGGTGGGACCACTGAACTGCATATGGTAAATCTAACCGACGAAGCCGCCACCGTCACCATTTCCACCATTAATGATAGTGGAAACACGGTAGAAAACTCTTCATTAACCGTTCCTGCCCAGGGCGCAGCATCTCTCAGCATAGGCGACACCTTTACAATCGGTTCTGATATCATGGCAGCCCGCGTGGTGTCCGACAGGAAACTGGCAACATATGAGGTCTTTGATAATCAGGAACAGGGTTATTACGACACACTATACCTGTTCAGCAAGGGAATGAATAAAATCTATTTTACCCACATTGCCCCGCAAACCTTTTACTGGGATTCATTTATCGCAATGTGGAATTTGTCTGAATACAGCAATCTTGTGGAATTACGACTTCACGAGCCGGATGGTACTCTTCTTTCCACTGTCAGCGTTCTCATTCCGGCCGGTGGCGTGTCCTCCGGTGAGATTCATGACTATGTGCCGGATGACGACATGGTGCAACAGATCGGCTGGATTGAAGTTGCCGGCCAGTACCCCATAAACGGATACCTGGCATTCGGTCCGAAAAACGGCAAAACACTTGCCGCAATTGAAGCGGAGTAAGAAAAATAAAGAGGAGCCAATTGGCTCCTCTTTATTAGTTTGAGTTTGAGGTTAAGTAAAAGACAAGGTTAAGTAAATCCAGAATCAAAGAATATCTGCAGAAGGGGAGCCGGTGGCTTCCCTTCTTTTAGTTTGAGTTATTGTGAAGACAGGAAATTGGTTATTTTTCGCTATTGTTTCATAAGATTTTCAGCATCAAGTTTGTCTTTTTCACGTCCAGTTGCCAGTTTGTTTGAAATCAGATTTTTCCGGGATATTACGGGAATGGACAAGTCTTCAATCTGAATTGTCTCCATTCCAATCACCGCTTCATCAAAGGTCAACCCATCTATACTGGTTAGAATATCAATACGCCTCGGGGCAACTCCAATTTGCAGCACAATGCCGGGGGAAACGAAATCGGCCGGTGATATATCCTTGAGAGGTGCACCGAATATCTGCAGTGCCCGGTATAGCTTTTCAGCGTTATCATTGTCCGGTTTCACAAAAATATCAATGTCTGCTGTTGCCCGGGGAAAACCATGGACCGCCAACGCGTAGGCACCGACCAACAGAAATTCAACGTCATTGTTTCGTAAAATTGACAATATTTCTTTGTAATCTGGATTCAGCATCAAAATCTCCACTAAATGAATAAATTTCCATCGTCAGTTCCCAGACAAACAAAAGCGCTTCCCCCATGGTCAAATGCATCGACGGTTCAAGAGCTTCCCGGGGGGAACGTAGAATACGTATTTTTTTTCTGTCTACTTTCATTTCTTTGGTCTCCGGGCTTCATTCTGGGTCTGTATCACCATTTTATTCTATAAAATAGATTATATGATATTTCATTCCCGATGTCAAGACAAGGATGCGGTTGGGTAGAAGGCACGGTGAAGTGAATACGGGAATAGACAGAGAAACTCGAACCGCCTCCATCAGAACGCTGAAAACAGAACACTTCCCCTCTTACAGAATGTCTTTCACCAGGTCGGGAATGTCGCTTCTGTCTTCGGTGGCAGTGAGAACTTCAGGGCCATTTTCGGTAATGGCGATGGTATTTTCAAACTGTGCGGACCATTTTCTGTCCTGTGTCACCACGGTCCAGCCGTCCTTTAATGTATTGCAGTATCGTTTTCCGGCATTGAGAATGGGCTCAACGGTGATAACCATGCCGGGTTCCAGTGTAATTCCCCTTCCGGGTTTTCCGAAGTGCAGTACTTCCGGGTCTTCATGAAGCCGGCGTCCGACACCGTGGCCGATGTATTCACGTACCACAGAGTATCCGTTTGACTCGGCATAGGATTGAATGGCATGACCCACGTCACCGAGACGATTTCCCCACTGGCATTGTTCAGTACCCAGCAGCGTGGATTTGTATGTGACCCGAACCAATTTTCTGGCCTCTTCAGAGATTTTCCCCACAGCAAAGGTACGGGTCGCGTCTCCATGGAAACCATTCTTAAAGGCGCCCACATCCACTGAAATGATGTCGCCCGCTTTTAAGCGAAGATGGCCGGGAATACCATGAACTACCTGATTGTTTACCGATGTGCAGAGGGTATGCCGAAATCCCATATATCCTTTAAAGGAAGGGGTCGCGCCGTGTTTGCGAATGAATTTTTCCGCAATTCGATCCAGTTCACGAGTGGTAATTCCCGGCTGAATGTATGGTTTCAGCTGTGCGAATACCATAGCAGTGATCCACCCCGGCTCCCGCATCTGTTCAATATCCTGCTTTGTTTTAAATTTTATCAAGGATTTCCTCCAATAAGACCAGCTCCGGTTCACGGTTCAAATGGTCCTGAAACTGTTCCCGGAATGGTTTCAGGCTGTCTTGTTTCATTTTAAGGGAGAATATAACACCATTTCCGTTGTATTCTTCCTTCAAAATTTTGGCATCCGGGAACCGGTTCACTGTCTGGTACACAGACTGCGATTCCTGGAATGACACCGCACAGGATAGCACAAGCAACGGATACAGAGTCACAACTTTTATCTTTTCCAATGCCATTGAGGACGCTTCGCTGTATGCCCGAACCAGCCCTCCGATTCCCAGCTTGGTGCCGCCGAAGTACCGGGTTACGATTACCATTGCGTTGGTCAGACCACTCCCCTTCAAAACCTGCAGAATCGGTTTCCCGGCCGAACCGGCCGGCTCACCGTCATCAGATGCCTTTTCGATTGTGGGGTGAATCCGCCATGCGTAACAGTTGTGAGTGGCATCGTGGTATTTTTTTCGGATGCCGGTCAGTAGCTCCCTTGCTTCTTCAAGGTCCGATACCGGTAACACTGCGGCAATAAACCTGGAGCCTTTTACAGTGAATTGGGCATGGGCAGGCTCAGCGGGAACCGGTATCCCGGCCATAACGGCTCCTTTGGTACATATCGGAGTTCTCTTTCAGGAAATCCCGGATTTTCTGCATGTCTTCCCACACCGGCCGCTTTCCACTGGCATTTCGAAGGAGATAGGCGGGATGGTAAGTGGGCATTACCATAATGCCGTTGATTTTGTGGAAACGGTTCCGAAGCCGTGAAATAGACTCGGTTGTATTTAAAATAACCTGACTGGCATGACGTCCCAGGGTGCAGATGACTTTTGGTTGAATTAAGCGTATCTGCTCTGCAAGATATGGATGGCAGGCCTCCGCTTCTTCCGGAAGCGGATCCCGATTTCCCGGAGGACGGCACTTGACGATGTTGGTAATGTAAACGTCCTTTCTGTCCAGCTCAATGGCGTTGATGATTTTTGTGAGAAGCTGGCCCGCTCTCCCGACAAAGGGAATTCCCTGCTGGTCTTCATCGCGGCCCGGGCCTTCCCCGATGAACATTAAATCGGTATGGAGGTCTCCCTCACCGAACACCGGCTTATTCCGGGTTTTTCTCAAGCCGCATTTCTCACAGGACAGCACTTCTGCCGCCATTTCATCAAATCGGGCCACCACGTCCAGCTCCACTCCCTTCACTGAAGGAGATTCGGGGGAAGGCGAAGTCTCCAATGCGTTTTTCAGTTGAATTGCCAATGGGCGGGGAACAGTCTCCACACCAATTTCCCGAAGGAAACGAAGGTATTCCACTGCGTCTTTCATTGCCGGGACTCCAGCATGGCTACCACTTTTTCCACAATACAAAACGCCAATTGTTCTTTCTCAATTTTGTCATACGAATCGGAAATTTCACCTTTCTGAACAAGTACCGCGCGACTGCTTTCCGCCCCGAAACCGGAGTCCGGCACGCCTACGAGATTGCCGACGATGAGGTCTGCTTTCTTCTCCGTCAGCTTCTTCTTCGCGTGATCTTCCACATTTGAGGTTTCTGCGGCAAATCCCACCAGAATCTTTTTTCCCTCATACTGAGTGCCCAGTGTTTTTAGAATGTCTGTAGTTGGTTTCAGCTCCAGGTGCAGGTTGTTTTCGTCTTTCTTCTTCTTTTCCCGGAGCACTGTTGCAGGGGTATAATCCGCAACCGCCGCTGCCATTACAATAATGTCTGCGTCGGTTGCTTTTTCAATTACAGCGTTCAACATTTCCGAAGCCGTTTCCGCAATTGTCTGACGACAGTAAGCCGGATAGCGTGCATTGCCGATGCCAGTCACTATTTCCACGCTTGCACCTGCCAGGGAAAATGCAGTTGCCAACGCCTTTCCCATCCTTCCGGTAGAGCGGTTGGTGATGGTGCGAACCGGATCAATGGGTTCAGCCGTTCCGCCACTGGCAATCACTACTTTTCGTCCTGATAGAGGTCCACCAATATGACGGTGCAGCACGTGTTCAATCACGTCCGCAACTATTTCTGCGTCCGGCATCCTTCCCGGGCCTTCGGTTCCACATGCCAGGTAACCGGAGTCGGGATCCAGCACATGAACACCGTCTTTTTTCAACTGCTCAAGGTTACGAAGAGTAGTCGCGTGACGGTACATTTCAGCATTCATGGATGGTGCCGCCAGCACCGGACCGGTACAGGCAAGATATGCTGTGGAAAGAAAATCATCCGCAATGCCGCAGGCAAACTTGGCAATGATGTCTGCAGTGGCCGGTACAACCGCAAGAATGCCACAGGGTTGTACAAGGCTGATATGGGACAACGCGCGTCCGGCTTCAAAAGTATCGGCGTAAGGAATATTTCCCGTTATCGCACTCAGCGTTACCGGCGTAACAAAACGAGCCCCATTGGCAGTCAGAATAGTCTCAATGTCCCGGTACCCCCGCTTCTGCAGTTCCCGAATCACCCCTACCGTTTTGTAGGCGGCAATTCCACCGGAAATTGCAATGACGATTCGTTGGTCCGTTTGGCGATTGAGCTTCAACTTATCCTGCCTGTAATTATTTTAATTCAACCGGAGTATCCTCAGCCCCGGGAAAAGTAACCACAACTTTCCCCTGCTTGATTTCTTCCAGCGCAATAAAGGTTTTTTTCTTTGCGTTAATATGCACCTTGGGATGGGCGCCGATGAGAAGCTGGTTGGCCCTGGCGCCGGCAATGAGAATGTAGCGGTACTTGTTTTCCACAATCCGCTGATCTGTTTTGTTTTCAGTCATGAATATCCTCCATTTGGAATCGTTTTATAATTTGGTCCACATTTTTTATCCGACTGACCTTCAGCCGTTGCGACAGGATGATCCCGGTGACATCGGAAACCGCAGTGTCCAGGTCATCATTCACCACAATGTATTCAAAAAGCTTCACGGCCTGAATTTCTTCTCCCGCTGTCTTCAACCGTCTCTGGATTTCAGTATTTTCTTCACGGTTGCGATTCTTCAGCCTCCGCTTCAATTCCTCAGCATCAGGAGGGACAACAAAAATGGAGGTAAGAGGAATCTCCCGTCGTTCCATCAGTTGCAATGCCCCCTGCACATCAATGTCCATGATAACATCATGGCCTTGATCCAGCAGAGATTCCACCTGTTTCCGGTTTGTTCCGTACCGGAATTTTTCGAATACACGGGCGTATTCCAGAAATTCTCCTGCTTCAACCATCTCCTCAAACTTTTTTTCACTTACAAAAAAATAATCCCGGCCATGAATTTCCCCTGTCCGAAGTTCTCTTGTCGTGTAGGAAATAGAAAATGAGAGATTTTCCACCTTCTTCATAACCTGCTGAATCACTGTACTTTTGCCACTGCCGGACGGCGCGGAAATGATAAACAGTCCGCCTTTTCGGTCAATTTTCACTGCTCTGCTCCCGTGTTGCCGCCGCCAGCCTGGCTACCAGCGTGGGCGGTGTATTCACAGACTGGATGAGCATCCCGTTTTCCATCAGAATGAATGAACGGGTGGGTTTTCCCGCCGTACCGTCCACCAGTTTTCCTGCTGCCTTTGCCTGCTCTTTCAGTTTTCGGAGCGGCGCAGAACCCGGTTTCAGAACGGATACGATTTTCAGGCTGTTCACAAAGTTGTCGTGGCCAATTGAAAGAAACATCATAACCCCCCGTCCGGTTTCAACCAGAATCATCAATTCCACCGGTTATTTTTCAAAATAACACGGAATCACTCAATATTCTGCACCTGCTCGCGAATTTTTTCAAGCTCTGTTTTCATCATCACGACTTTGTGGGAAATTCGTTCGTCTCTGGATTTGGACCCGATGGTGTTGACTTCCCGGTTCATTTCCTGAAGGGTAAAGTCCAGTTTCTTCCCCACAGCACCGTCTTCCATTAAAACACTTCTAAAGGAAGCCAGATGAGCACGGAATCGGACCAGTTCTTCAGTAATATCCAGCCGATCCGCCATCAGTCCCGCTTCCTGCATGATTCGGGAATCATCCTGATGATCACGGGGCAGGAGTTTTTCCAGACGCTGGCGGAAGATTTCCACCTGTCTTTCCAGGAAGCCTTCCCTTTGTTTTTCCACTTCCCTCAGGTTTTCCGAGAGGCCGCTAAGCCGCTCTTCAAAGTCTTTCTGCAGAAAATCACCCTCTCTCTTCCGCCCCTCGTTAAAACGCGTCAGTAAATTATCAAAACTTGCCAACACGGCCTGTTTCACCTCTTCCTGAAAATCACTGTCCGGCTCCTGAAAAAGAAGGTTGGCGTCCCGGCTGAACAGGACAGTCATCGGCACGCTGAAGCTGAGCGTGGGAAACTGGTTCTGAAGCAATTCAAATTCCTTCGCATAAGTATTGAGAATACCCATATTCACACGGGCCCCGGCCTTTGCGAGGTCATCAATCCGCAATTCCACCCAGACCGTCACCCTGCCCCGGGAAACCTGTTGCTTTAACAAGGTCAGCATATGGGGCTCTAACCCTCCAAAACTTTCCGGCAACCGAAACTGGCAATCCAGATAGCGTCCATTGACTGATTTCATTCGCAATGAAACGGAGAATCCGTTCCCGCCGCCTTCCGTCTCCGCAAATCCTGTCATACTTCTCATTTCAAAACTCCCAATTGTCCGCCTGTATGGTAATGCGGTTCAGCTCGTCTTCAAGCTCCTGCCTCTTTATTTGAATGTCATCGTCCCGATCCACATGAATGGTGTTGCCAAAAATGAAAACATGCCGGGCACAGAGCAACGGCACAATGAATCGATCCCAGCTCTTCATTACTTTTTTCCTGGAACAATTATAGGCAAAGGGAACAATCGGCACACCTGTGATGGCTGCCATCACCACCGCTCCATCCTTGGCCTTGTACACCGGCCCCAACGGCCCATCCGGTGTTACCGCCATTACCCGTCCCTTTCGCAACTGTTCCACCGCCCCTTTCAATGCACTTTTTCCGCCACGGGAAGATGAGCCACGCACTGCATGGATGTGCCCCAGTTTCGCCACAGTTCTGGTAATGTATTCCCCGTCTTTTGAAGCGGACACAACCGGCACCACATCACAGTGGGGCGTTCGGGTGGCAAAGGGGCCCATCAGGATGCGATTATGCCAGAAAGCATACACGTAGGGTTTGCCTTCAGCAGCCAGGCGGTCAATATCATCCGCATTGATACGAGTGGCATCCATGGCGGTAGACCACGCAAGCTTCAGCCAGCCGGAAACAAGGGTGGACACGATTGCTTCAGTGAATCCCACTGTCCACTCCAAACTGCATGTTGTAAAGCCGGGTGTAGATTCCATTTTGCACCATCAGATCGTCATGGCACCCGGATTCTACAACCTTGCCCTGTTCCAGAACGTAAATGACATCGGCGGATCGAATAGTGGACAAACGGTGGGCAATTACAAAAGTCGTACGGTTCTGCATCAAATTGTTCAGCGCTTTCTGAACAAGAATTTCAGACTCGGTATCCAGCGCTGAAGTGGCTTCGTCCAGAATCAGGATGGGGGGGTTTTTCAAGAGCGCCCGGGCAATTGAAAGCCGCTGGCGCTGTCCACCGGACAACAGCACACCGCTTTCCCGGATTCGGGAATGATATCCATCCGGCATGGCTTCAATAAATTCGTGGGCGAATGCCGTTTTAGCCGCCTCTATCACCTGTTCCATGGGAATATCTGAACGGCCATAAGCAATGTTGTTAAACACCGTATCATCAAAAAGCACCGTTTCCTGAGTTACCATTCCGATATGACGGCGTAATTCTTTCAGGTTAAAATCCCGAATATCTGTTCCATTCACTGCGATGCTGCCACGGGTTATGTCAAAAAATCTGGGAACAAGGTTTGCCAACGTAGTTTTACCGGCGCCACTGGAACCTACAAATGCCGCTATCGTTCCCCTTGGAACAGCAAAGGACACATCCGACAACACCGGGCGCTCATCGTTTTCATAGTGGAAAGAAACCGCCTTGAATGTAACTTCCTCTACCTTTTTAGGGAAAGGCTTCGGCACTGCCGGGGATTGTATGGTATTTTTTTCATCCATCAGCTCAAAAATCCGACGGAAAGCCTCCACCGCCATCTGAATGTCATTGTTGGCTTTTACCAGACGTCGAATCGGGGAATAGATGAAAATAACACCCCCGATATACACCACGAAGGTTCCCACCGTCATAACCCCGGAACGAATCTGGATACTCCCGTAAAAAATGACCACGCAAAAAACGATTGCACCGATAAATTCCATAATTGGAGAAGAGGATGCCGTAGCCAGAACCATTCGGACGTTTGCCTTGAAAAACTCGTAATTTTTCGCAACAAACTTGCGGATTTCAAAGTCCTCCATGGAGAAGGCCTTGACAATCCGGTTGCCGGTTATCGTTTCCTTCAGGATATTGGTCAGCTCTCCCATCCGGTTCTGAGCCGAACCGGTGGCCCGGCGAATGGCCCGACTGATTAGAATAAACGGGATAATGTTCAAGGGGATAATTACCAGAAGAAGGGTGGAAAGCCCCGGTGAAATATAGAATACACCGGCAATGAGAATGACGAGGATGAGACTCTCCTTGACAAGATCACCGATTTTCGTCGTGGCGGCATTCTGAATCAGAAAAACATCATTGGTGATCCGGGAGATAAGGGTACCGGAATGGTAACGGTCAAAGAACGAAACAGACTGCATTGTCATTCTTCTGTAGAGATCGTCCCGAATATCCCGAACCACTTTGAATCCCACCCTGCCCAGAATATAAAAACCGGAAAATGTAAACAGCCCTTTCAGCAGGAATACACTCAACATCATGATGAGAATCACCATGATGTCGTCCCCACCCTGAATAGCACGGTTGACATTCAGGTGGGAAAGCCATCCTTTCCTCGCAAACCACTTTTTCAGCTTGTCTTTGGTACGGGTAATAAACGCCAGCTTGTCTTTTGTCTGTCTTTTTCGGGCAGTTTTTTCCACTGATTTCCCGGTTTCCGGTACAGGCTGAACCAGGCTCCCATTGCCGCCCGGAGCCGTCCCAACCGACACAGTCTTGGGGGTATTGCCCAGTTTCATCAGTCCGTCAAAAACCGGTTTGGCACTGAAAATTACGGCCTGCCAGAGCAACGCAACAGTTGCCAGAATGAAAAAAGACATCAACAACTGAAAGACATAAGGTCGAAAATAATGCAGAATCCGCCGAGTCAGTTTCATATAAGCTCCATTATCCTTGCGGCAACCCGGTGAAAGCTTCCTTCCCGGTACAGCCGTTTTTTTAACTCTCCCAGACGCCGTTTGATGACTGCGGCGTGTTCACTGCTTTCCAACATGCTTTCGGCATAGCGGAGGATTTCATCGGCATTGCAATCCCGGTTTACAAGCTCCGCCATCACAGCCTCACCCAGCACCACATTGGGAATGGAAATGAAACGGGAAACCACAGCCAGCATCCCCACTGCCGTCGTCACCGGATTCAACCGGTAAAGTACCGCCATCGGGGTCCCACTGAGTCCGCACTCCAGTGTTACAGTACCGGACGCGCCTACGGCAAGATCTGCGACAGCCATGCCGGTGTACTTGTGCTCCGGCTCAATCACCGTCACCGAAGAGAGTTGCGAAAGCAATTTATCTTTCTCCTCAAGTGGCATTGACGGAGACGGCAACACCATCAGGGACACATTTGCCCATTTGTCTTGAAACCGCCTTGCCGCTTCTGCCAGCACCGGGCTCAATGTCCGGTACTCCCGTTTCCGGCTCCCCGGAAGAAAAAGTACCCGTTTTCCCGTTTCCGGCAGCCCGTAACGGCTCAAAAAATCATACTCCGGTATCTCCGGCTTCACCTGCTCTGCCAATGGATGGCCATGAAATTCCCCATTATCAAATAATGGTACCTCAAAAGGGAAAAGCACAAAGATCCGGTCAAACAACTGGCTCAACATCCGCGCACGATATCGACGCCATGCCCAGACCTGGGGTGGAACAAAGTATACCAGTTTCCCCACGTATTTTCGAACCTTGCGGGCAATACGGATGTTGAAATCGGGAAAATCAATGCAGACCAATACGTCGGGCTGTAATTCCCGTATTCTACTGACCAATTGCTTCATGGCAGCCTTCAGACTCCCCAGCTTTTCAATTACCTCGGTAATTCCCACAACGGAAAGATCAGAATAATCCCGGATAATTTCCATTCCTGCGGCCCGACAGCGATCGCCCCCCATGCCATAAACGTCCACGCCGGCCTCCACAAGTTCCCTTGTTAACCCAGCGGCGTACACTTCCCCTGAAAGCTCTCCGCAAAGGATAACCGCTCTGGGGTTTTGAGTATGGCGTTGCGAGTGGGCGTTAGAAAAAGAATCGGGTTTCGTGGATTTTTGTTCTTTTTGTGTTCGGTGTTCTGTGTTCTGTGTTCTTAAAGGAGGGGAAGGAGGGGAAGTGATGGGTGATGAGTGATGGGTGATGAGTTCAGACTCAGACGGGGAGCCGGATGTTTTCTCGTCCCCCTTTGTGCCCTTGTGCCTTTGTGTTAAATTCCCTTCTTTTCTTTCCTCTGCGTGCTCTGCGGCCTCTGCGGTGAAAATTCTCTCTACTTCTTTCTCTCCCCGCTCTGCAGCGGGTTTTCTGACTGGTTCAGGGTGATTCAAACCGGTCTCCTTCTTTCAGGTAGCCGCCGTTGATACATGACGCAACGTCCATTGCTTTCCGATTTTCCGGCTGGATCCTCAAAATCGGCAACAGCCGGCCATCACCACATGCGATAAACATACTCTTTTTCTGAATTGCCACCGTGCCCGGCGACAACAAAGAAAGGGAATTCTCCGGCAATCCCGTTTCCAGAAATTTGAACATCCGGCGATTCAGCATGGAAAATCCCCCGGGCCAGGGCTGAAATCCCCGTATCCGATTATGAACATCCGAAGCCGGCATGGAAAAATCCAATTTTCCGTCTTCTTTTTGAATGATGGGGGCATAGCTGGCCATCTCTTCGTCCTGCGGCACCGCTATTCGTTCACCCTTCATGTAAATTAACAGCTTTTCCCTCAACATCTCTACAGCCATGGCCGTCAGTTTCTCAAACAGCCGGGGGGCATTGTCCAGAGGATCAATTTCCACAACCGAAGACGCAATAACCGGGCCGGTATCCAGTCCTTTATCCAGTTTCATCAGGGTCACACCGGTCTTTTCTTCTCCATTCACAAGCGCCCAATTTACCGGAGCCGCGCCCCGATAGGCCGGGAGCAGAGAGTAGTGTACATTGACACATCCCATCTTCGGAAGCTGCAGAATAGATTCCGGAAGGATCTTTCCATATGCAACAACCACAATTACATCCGGCCTCACATCCTGCAACGCAGCCAGAAGTTCCGGGTTGTTCTTTACCCGTTCAGGCTGAACAAGCGTTAATCCCAGTTTTTCAGCATGAACCTTCACCGGGGTTGCCTGCAACCGCCGCTTCCGGCCCATTGCCCGGTCCGGTTGCGTTACCACCAACGCGATATCACTGATTTCATTCAAGGTTTTGAGTAGCGGAACCGCCACTTCCGGGGTTCCCATAAAAACTGTCTGGATTCTTCGCACTTACTTCCTTTCCGACAGGCCCGTCTTCAGGCCCGCTCTTCCGCTCCTTCTCCAGGACGATGTTCCCACTGGCCATCCCGTTGAAGCTTTCGAATTGCCTTCAACAGCAACCTGCGTTTCAGCGGAGACATACGGTTGATAAACACCACTCCCTCCAGATGATCAATTTCATGACAGAGTGCCCTTGCCAGGAGGTCATCTCCCTCAATTTCCCGTTCTGTACCGTCCAGATCGGTGTATCGGACTGTCACCTTCATTGGCCGTTCCACATGCCCGAAAACACCGGGGAAGCTGAGACAGCCCTCCTCTTCCTTCTGATAGCCCTCTTCAGCAATTATCTCAGGATTGATCAATACCATCAATCGGGCAGGGTCCGACCCGGCAGACAAATCCACCAGACAGAGACGCTTTGAGACCCCCACCTGAGGTGCCGCCAGTCCGATTCCCGGCGCCGCCTTCATGGTTTCGTGCATGTCCGCCACCAGTGTACGAATGGCCTCATCCACCTTTTCCACCGGTTTTGTCCGGGTTTCCAATACCGGGTCTCCATAAACCCGAATGTCCATCAATGCCATTTCCAGCCTCCATTCAGCCCGTCAGTTCTCGCTGGCCTTTTCTTTGAACGATTTTATTTCTTCCTTAGCCACATCAATCTTTTTCTGCAACTTTTTCTTCCAGTTATTTCCCTTTTTCAGAACCCCTTTTGAAGCCATGAACGTGGAAATCTTCGGATGCATCCCATAATCCACAAAACTCCATCCACTGACATCCAGATAAACTCTGTCAAAAGTACCTGTGTCTTTCCCCATAAAATATACTTGGTTTCCCTTCCGAATTATCAGGTATTCATACGAAACTCCGCCAAAGGCAACGATAACTGCCAGCAACACAATCGAAATTACAATTTTTTTCATTATGCCTCCCTGCACTTGGATTATACCCCACCTGTGACATCTTTCCAAACACAGACATGTGTTCGGTTTTCCGCCCTGTTTTCGAACCGGGAAAAAAGCATATCGGCCAATTTTCTGTCTTGTTCTCTACTCCCCACGCACTCGCACTCTGTCAGGTGACAGTCTTCCCGATTCGCCCTTCCCATCTGTCAATGAGAACAAGGATGATAAAGGTTGTGGCAATGCCGGCAAATACGTCCACAACGTAGTGATAGCGCAGGTAAACAGTAGAAATGGAAAGAAAGATTATGTCGGGTAGAAAAAAGTAGCAAAACAGCCGGGGACGATATTTTGCTGCAACCAGTGTCACTGTCAGTGCGACAGCTACATGGGAAGATGGGAAAGAACCGCCGCCGAGCTCACCGTGTTTGTAGATGAAAGCCAGTATGTCATGGAAAATGTATCCCGGCGGAGGCGCTACGCCCATAGTCTCTGGGCCGATTACAGGAAGCAGCACAAAGAACGCATAACATACATAAAAGACCGCAGAAACGCGCAACAGAAAACCGGGAAACAACCGGCGACGTCCACAGTAGAGGGAAAAGCCCAGAATGGGGATGAGAAGATAGTAACTGAAGTAAGAAATAAACATGAATTCCGCTATGGGTTTTGCGGAAATCACCCGTGCCAGCCCCACAGACGGCTGCATTCCAAACAACATGTGATCCAGATGCTGGAAAAACGGGTCCAGGTTGTGGGGAATCAGAAAATGGTTGAGGGAACAGGCTGCCTCATAGAAAAATGTATAGGTGATGGGTTGATACCAATACCGGAAAAAGTGAAGCACTTCACTGTCGAAAGCATTATCCAGGTTAATGATCACAAAGACGACCACCATAATAATCCCAGTGATCAACGAAATTGAAAGTTTTCCTGTAAATACACTGTATATCAGTAGAAATGAAGTAAAAATCCAGAAAAAGCGGTCTGCTACAGCCAGTTGTTGCTTCGGTACCATTGGATTGTCTGCTCCAGTGCCTGGGGAAACGGCGTAGCTGGGGAAATTCCTGTATTTTTCATCCTGCTCACATTGCATGTCCAGAATGGCGCCACAATTTCCCGACATTTTTCAAGATTTAGAAGTGCGGGTTTCCGGGTGAAAAAGGAGATGGTTTCCTGAATCACTGCAATCGGATAAATGGTAAATAATGGAATACGGATGGTATGAACTTTTTTGCCCAGGGCATCTGCCACCGCGCGCCGAAACGATGACCATGAGAAAAACTCCGGATAACCTACAAAAAAAGACGTCCGTTTCCCTCGAAACGCATCCGCCAGTTCCACTACCACACGGCAAAGATCCGGGCCGTACACCATGGAAAACCAGCGTTCCGAAGACCCCGGAAGCAGTGAAAATCCCCGATTTGCCATCTGAATAAAAGTAAAAATATCTTTTTCGCCTTCACCGAACACAGCAGGGGGCCGGACAATCGTACTGGAAAGCTT
Organism: Acidobacteriota bacterium; assembly: GCA_013151025.1. Classification (GTDB taxonomy): domain Bacteria; phylum Acidobacteriota; class Holophagae; order Thermotomaculales; family Thermotomaculaceae; genus UM-FILTER-49-7. The sequence goes on along the minus strand of JAADJC010000121.1, from coordinate 9,206 downwards.
TGATGCCAATACGTGTTTTTCTCCCGCCAGTTTGCTTTCCCCGTAACTGCTTACAGGATGAGGCGACGCATCTTCCGTTACCGGTTCGGTCAGCGACGGAGACGGCCCGATTGCGGCGAGGGATGACATATACACCAGATGGGCATCCGGTGCGTCCCGCTCCACAGCCGCCACAATATTGCCCGTTCCGATTTCATTTACATCAAAATAGGTTTTTCGTTTTCTCGCCCTGGTAAGACCTGCCAGGTGGAAAACCGTATCCACGTCTGAAGGAATGGTAAGGAATTCACTTAGGGTAATATCACCTTCAACCGGCTCCACCGCCAAATCTTTCAGCCGCGATTCATCCCGCACCAGTGCCGTTACTCTTACTCCCAGATCCAACAGCACTTTCGCCAGATGATGACCGATAAATCCGGTGGCGCCGGTCAGAAATACGTGTTTCATATGGTTTTCTCATAAAACCGGTACGTTTTGTAGCGGCGTCCCCCCACTTTTTCCGCAATATGGTTCATGACCGGGTTATTTTCAAGAACCCAGGACATCTCGCCACCTTTGACCCCTTTCCTGAAGGCTTCTTCAATGGTTCTGAAATACAAGAGTAAGTCAATCCCCTGACGGCGGTATTCAGGCAAAAGTCCCATGGTAATGACCCGGACAGTGTCGATGTGTTTTTTTCCAAAGAGGAGACGGAAAATACCGGTGGGGAATAATCGGCCGTTCATTTTTATCAGGATTCGGTTCAGATCCGGAAGTGTCAGGGAAAATCCCACCGCCTTTCCGTCTTTTTCAGCAAACAAGAGATAATCCTCATCAAGAATCATCTTCAAATCTTTGGCTGTATGGGTAAATTCCGCTTCCGTCATCGGGATAAATCCCCAGTTTTTTTCCCATGCCCTGTTATAAATCTGGAATGCGTCTGCAATTTCCCGCCCCAGGTGTTTCAACGATGCTTTCCGGACAGTAACCCCCGCTCTTTCCAGTATCATGTCTGCCTGCCTGGTGAGTTTTTCCATCGGCAAATCTGTCATGTCCGCGTAATATGCGTACAGATCCATTACCTTTTCCAACCCGAAGGATGTGACTAATCCTTCGTAGTATGCCGGATTCCACGTCATCATGATGACCGGGGGCTGATCCACGCCTTCCACCAGCAGTCCGCACTCATCATTGGTGGAGAAGTTTGCTGGGCCCCGAATTGCGTTCATTCCCTGCTCTTTCAGCCAGTCGGTAGCTGCGGACAGCAGGGCATGAGCCGTTTTGGGGTCATTTTCGCAATCGAAGAAACCAAAAAAACCGACTTTGTCCTCGTGAAATTCGTTGTGGGCATGATTTACAATTGCTGCCACCCGTCCCACAATTTTCCTGCCCTCTTCACAAAGGAAATACGCTACCTTTGCATGTTCAAAAAAAGGGTTTTTTCTCGGATTGAAAAAATCCCGCCGTTCCATCAACAGGTGAGGCACAAAATTGGGGTTATCCCGATGCAGTTTCATGGGAAAACGGATGAACTGCTCCATATCCGCTTTGGATTCAACCGGCCGAACCTTCATCAGATCAGCTCCATCTGCTTGCCAAGCCGTTCAAAAATCTCCAGTGCCCGGTCAATCTGTTCATCAGTGTGCGTGGCCATCAGGCTGACCCGGATCAGCGACTGATTCGGCCTGACCGCCGGCGGCACAACCGGGTTCACAAAAACTCCGCCATCGTTTAATGCTTTGCAATACTCAAATGTCTTCATGTAATCCCCGATTTCCACAGGGATAATTGGAGTTTCGCTGGCGCCTGTGTCGAAACCCATCGCTTTCAGCCCGACTTTCATTCTCTCCGTGTTATGCCAGAGCCTTGCCAGACGTTCCGGTTCTGTTGCCATGATATCCAGCGCTGCCATCACCGCAGCAATCATAGCAGGGGGAGGACTGGCACTGAACATCAAAGCCCTGGCATTGTGTCTGAGGTAATGGATCATATCCTTGTCCGACGCCACAAATCCGCCGATGGCGGCCAGGGATTTGCTGAATGTTCCCATAATCAACTGAACTCTGTCAGACAACCCGAAATGAGCTGTGGCCCCTTCGCCATGCTTTCCCAGAACACCAATGGAATGGGCTTCATCCACCAATAAAAGCGCACCATGGGCCTCGGCAATCTCCACTAAGCGGGGGATATCCGCAATATCGCCATCCATGGAAAAAACGCCGTCCACGGCAATCAGCTTCCCTGAGTCCGCAGAAAGTACCTGAATCTTCTTCTCCAGATCGCCCATGTCATTATGAGCAAACTTTACACGCCGCCCGAACGACAGCCTGGCGCCTTCAACGATGGACGCATGATCCAATTGATCCGTGATAATGTAATCGTGGGGGCCCACAAGAGCGCTGATAACACCCTGATTCACCATGAAACCTGTGGAAAACAGCAGTGCGGACTCCTTACCTGCCAGTGCAGCCAACCGTTCTTCCAACTCCTCGTGAATCGCCAGTGTTCCGTTCAAAAAACGGGATCCGGCACACCCGGTGCCAAACTTCATCACAGCATCCGCTGCCGCTTTCTTCACCCTGGGATCATTGGTCAGTCCAAGGTACGAATTGGAACCCAGCATCAACATCTTCTTACCGTCGATGACAACCTCGGTGTCCTGTTCGGAGGAAATTGCGCGAAAATAAGGGTAAAGTCCGAGGTCCATCAACTGCTTCGCCTCTTGAAACCCCTTGACCCTTTTCAAAATCGGACTTGTCATGATGCCCCCATTGTTTAAATTATAAAAGAAACTTCCCAGTGATGTAAGAATACCGTAAACCGCAGTGTTCCTCAAGGCTTTTTCACCATCTTGCAGCCCATCATCTGCTCAGTTGACAGTTCAGGAGTCCAGAAACATCAATTCCGCAGAACCCAACCCAATCCGGCTGCCATGGGTGAGCCAGAAGGATCGACCCATAACACCATTAACCTGAATAGAATCACTGCCATCCGGGGATTCGATCCACCAGTTTCCGGTATCAGCCTTCCGGAAGACCGCATGACGGGGATGAATACCGGCATATGGCAGGACAATCCCGTTACCCGGATCAAACCCAACGCTCATTCCCTCTGCAAGGGGAACTTCCTCACCACCGGGGATTAAGAGCCGGGACAATCTCTTGTTTCCTGACATCAAAGGACTGGCTGGTAATCGCTCTGAAGCCCTGTTTTTTCGTTTTACCACTACAAGTAACATCAATCCGCCAAACCCGGCAACACCTATAGCAACCAAGATAAACCAACCCCAGCCGGCAAAATGCCCATTGCCTGAAAAAGAAACCTTATCTGTAGTTTCATCCTTTAATCGTTTTTCAATCCGGACTCCCTTCTGAAAAGTTTCAAGTGTTTTCTTGTCCAGTTGATTCAGATCGTTATCAATCATTGAGACTGCATCGTCCCACCTTTCCCGGCTTTTCGTGTCCTGAAGAAAGCCATTGGAAAAGGCCGCAAGTATCTTCAATTCCATCAATGCAGCTGCAATCTCATCTTGAGCGCAGGTCATTTTTTTTGCACTGTTTCCATCGGCTCCCCCCATCCACAGGGGACTCTCGTTCCGATTGGCCCATAGTTGCCAATTCCCCCATTTTTCAATGAAAATTGCCAGATTATCCATGGGAATGACGCCATTCTTCAGACCAAGAGAATCGGTATCAAAAGCGGATAACATCGGTGGTGGAGATAGCCGGCCTCTGTCTGCCTCATCCGCATAAACAAGCCGGTACGTACTTTTTTCACGGAGGGACGCAGTGGGAGTCTGTGCTGCACCCAGTCGCCTGTTGGTGATACGGAACATCTCCATGCAGTCGGCTTCCAGTATTGCCACATTCCAGATTTCCAGCACAAAACCGGCACCTTCGTACATTTTATCCAGAATATCAGACATTTTTTTTAACTTTTCCCATGCCCTCAATGCCCAGACCTGCCCGGTTCCCGCAGCAACACCGACAGCCAATGCCTGGCTTAAGTCAACCGCAAGGTCTTTCCACGCCTTTGTTTCCTCACTTACCCTGCGTCCTGTTGCAACGCCCTCATAGTAAAGCCGAAGTTTTCCACTCTTATTTACCAGGAAATGTTGGAGTTCATTGAATTCTTCCTCAGACATATGTAAACGTGTGTGCAGAAAAACCTCCAACTGTGCCTGGCTCTGATTTCGGAAATTGATTTTCACAGAATCCGTAATAAGCCCTGGAACCGGATTCAGTTCCCACTTTTTCATCTTTGCCAAGCTGTCCACAATGCTACCTAACAGCCCTTTCAGCTGAGCAAATATTTTGGCGTTTGTATGCTGCATAAGAGTGACGACATGCTTCCCGATACCCTTCGGCTGATTTCGCATGAGAATGCTTTTCAGTTTTCCGAAAATAAATCGGCGAACACTCCCTTTCCCCGCTTCGTTCTGAAGCTTCAGAGCCCCTTCGAGCTTACCGTTTGCCTGTTTTAGTTTGTCGTCAAGTATTTTTGTAAATTTGAATTTTTTGTTCGCAAAGTCCCAGAGCATCCCCAAAAGCCCCCAACCATGTGAAATAACCTCGCCGGTTGTATCTGCTACGAGCTTTTCAGACATATTGTACGTCGCCATCAGATCCCCAAGAAGCTGAAATTTCCACTCCATCTGTTTTGCCTCGGGAACCGGAGACTGGCAGACACTGCTTTCCATCCCATTCAAAGCGCTGGCTGTCCGAAATCGAAACCGGATATCAGTAAACGCCATCAGGTTCTTGCCAAGAGAATCCCGACGCTTGATATGTGATTTGGAAAATTTCACACGAAACGGTTTCTTTTCCTTATATTTCCAGAAGTATGGCCAATTCTTGTATCCCATAGAAATCTCAAATGAACCGTCCTTGCTTGTATCCGCACGAAAAAGACCACTATTACCCGACAACGCTCCACCGTCCAGTGTAACGTTTGCAAATGCAACCGGCTCCAGATATATCGGAGAAATCCAATTATGAATCCGAGCTTCCAGTTTCCCAGAAAATACCCCCCTTGGACTGGCCACCACTACCGGAAATTTCTGTTTTTCATCAAATCCAATTTTGGAAACCTTCAGAAAAGCATCTGTGCAACAGAGAATCCCCACTTTGGAAGTAATATATTTTTCTTCCTTCCCTTCTCGATAGTACGCCCAGACAATGTCCTGTTTGCAGGTGCCCAGCTTCTGAAAATTGTCCGTTTTGAAAATCGGCGCCCGATATCGGCAACGGAAAATTCCACGGGAATCGGTCCGTCCAGTGGACTTGATCAGAGTCCCCCCCATTCCACCACTGCCCAATTTCAAACGAACCGGAATACCGGCTTTTGAACGCCCTTTCTTGTCCCGATAAATGAACGCAATTTCTGTCTCTGATTTCCCGTCGCCGGGCAACATGTTTTGTTTTACAACCAGTGAAACCTTTTCCGTTTCTTCCGCTTTCTCTTCCGTTCCGTTCCCTTCTTCGGGAATGTTACCTCTTCTTGTGAGATATACCGGCGGTGCCACCATGTAGAGGGCGTTTCCGGGCAATACCTTCATTGCCGTGGGCCATCCCAGAAACGTGCTGTTTTTTGTCGCCCGCATATCCCGTTCGTCAAAGAGATAAACAATCAGAAAACCACCCTTCTTCTCGCCCTTCGATCGGAAAGACATTTCGCCACCACCGGTTCGAAGCGTACCTGTGTAGCCCGGTCCACCCCGCCTGACCCGCAATTCCCAGCGTGAAGAACCTGTCACATCCCGGCCCGAATAAATGCCGGGAATCAATCCGGCACTTACTCCGCCCTCCACTTTCCGAATTCGGATTTCACATTTCCCCCGCAGCCCGCTCATTTCTCCAATGATATGTACTGTTGGTGTCTTTCCCTGAATGCTGGTCATTCCTGCCGCACTTGCCATTTCCATTGCCGTATCCTGTGCGGTCTGCATGGCCAGCTTGTTTCGGTTTTTCCCCGTTAATTCGGCAATAGATTTACCGGACAATTTTTGCATGATTGCCATTGTTAAGCGGATTGAACGCTGAAAAACCTTGCTCTCATTGTCCAGAATCGGGGCGGTAAGCACAACCTGACCGATCCCGTTTCGCAACTTCACCTGCGCATGAGACAGGCGTCCGGCATTCAGTTTCAGATGAACCGTCCCGCTCCTGTTTAACAGCTCACCTTCACTGTTTCGGAGTGTAATCGTGATTGTCGTTGTAGCATCTCCGTCACCAGCCAATTCCGCCATTCCAGGCTCAAGAAAGAGCCGCACATTGCTGCTGTTCTGCCCGTAAACAACAGGGTTGCATATTGTCACAATAAAAACAAAAAGAACCAATACGCGTCTCATTTCACGCCTCCAGAGACAGGAAAAAAGAAATAGACATCCGGTGCTGGAGGGAAATAATCCGGAATCGTCTTATATTCCTTGTCAACGGGGGAAGGTGGTTGGCGATACTTGTACCAGGCCACACCAACAATTCCTCCAACCAGCAGAAGAATGAGCACTATCAGAATCAGGAAGCCGCTGCAACAACAGGATCTTTTCTTTGGTGAGGGCTGCGCATATGGCTGAGGAGCCGTCGGCGGCACCTGCTCGGCGGCGGGTTGATGAATTGGAGGTTGAACAGGGGCGGGTGTAGAGGGTGGCTGCAAAGGTTGAAAAAACTCCGGGAACATCTGACAGACCGGCATCCAGGATGCCATTCCCTCGCGCCAGCACTGGGACTGGGCTGTCACCTGGCCGGATTCCACAAAGGCCCGTATCTCCGCTTCCGTGTACGGCCCGGACTGTTCAGCTCCATTACCAATATACAGATTCCGGTTCACTTGCCCCCCCTAAAATTCCAGCTCTGGTGAACAATCTCACCAGAAAGAACACTTTTCAAACAGTTACTTGGGAACTTTGTGTTTCTCCTTGTTGTTGATTCAATTCTAACATGAAACACTTACTCCGCAACGGGCATTTTCCCGTAAAGTGAGCAACGGGATTCATATCAGTCCGTATCAGAACAGAAAGTTGACTGAATGAGTACAGTCACGCTTTTATCATGCGCATGAGCATTGCCACGTTGCCGGAAAAGTTAAAACAGCGGTCCATCATCCTGTTTGGAACCTGGGCTGAGGAAAACCTGATGGATGTGACCATGCGGATGCGCGTTCTGTTCTTCATCAGCCGGGGAGTGCTGGCGTGGTTTTTTCAAACCCCCTATGCCTATTTCGGCATTGGTTACTATCGCATCCGCAGCTGGTTCTGCAGATGGTTGTTTCAAAAAAATGCAAATGGGGCCACTTTTGTTTCTACCCGGGGTGCGGGCGGCGCGAAAATAATCCGGAAACTGGAAGTAAAAAGTACGAATGTGCATGCCTAGGCCGATGTTACCTTTGCCTATCCATGGTCGAAACGGGAACAAAAGTCGGGAACAGACAAAAAAACCCTCATCGGGTTTACCTACCGCATCTTTCTTCAACCCGTATTCGAATAGGAAGTTGTTGAGAACCTGGAGCACTGTCTCGCTGGTTTGCTGATAGATATTCAGAAAAACATAAACGCCCGCTTCCGGTTATTCCCGTTTTACAAGGCCAGCGAATGGAATGACCATACAGCCATTTCTCAACTGAAGAAGCGACTGCCGGTGGTTTTTCCGGTAGATATTGCAGATTGGGATACACTTTCCGGACTTCAGAACCAGCTAATAGAGTGTGACGGGTTTATCGGTATCCGCTACCATTCGGTTCTGCTGTCGGTGCAAAACAGCGTTCCGGTACTTGGCATCAGCTACGCCCATAAGACCTGTCGCTTCATGGAAGAAAACGAATTGTCAGATTTTGTCATTGATGTGGAAAGTGTCACGGAGGCCAACCTGCGAAATCGCTGGTCACGGCTCTGGACAGAACGGGACATCTTGCCGGATCGCTATGCGGAAATAAGGTCGCGCGAAACTGATCTGGCTCACCGCCACACCCAACTGCTTTTCAATAATCTCAAACAACACTAATGCCCCGAAACTCCATCCTGGATGAGTGGGAGTAGAATCGGCATTCCCAGCCTTTACGCAATCCGTTCTCTCTTTTCCCGCCAATCTTAACCTTGATTCTACTTATCTCTTCGTTTGTGTGTGGAAATTTTTGTTGTTCATATTGAAAGGGTATATACTTAATCGACTCTTAGGACAATCGCCCCACAGAAGGGATTTGAAACTACTGGCCTTTTGTTTTATCACCTCGCCCTTTGTGAACAAAATAGCAATTCATGTTCCGATTCGGTCAATGCCGAAGGGAACGGATTGGATATTTATATCGGTAAGGAAGGTATCATGCAAAGAACCGTTCAAGTGTTTATGTTGTTGTTTCTGATCAGTGTAACGCTTCTGGCAGGGAACAACCCTGCGAAGAAAGATAAACTTCCGGCAGGGGTATCTACCGACTGGTGGGGCACCGTACAGGAAAATATTCGAAAATCGGAATACACCATATCCAGGGCAAAGAGTGAACTTCCCGGAACAGATACAGCCCTTCAGGCACCCAACCGGAAACAGAACTTCCGGACCTGGTTCGTGGAAAACGGTTTTGTTATTGAACCGCGAACGGAAAAGGAATCAGAACCGGTATGGACATTCGGTCTGGAACTCATCGGCTATGGCGCAAAAAATCACATGAAAACGGTTACCGCGTCCGAACCGGAGGCTGGGAAAAACCGGGTTAGCTGGCACGATGACCGGATCAGCCAGTGGTGTGAAAATCGGGAAGACGGCCTGGAGCATGGGTTCACCGTTCACTATCCGGTGGACGGGGACAAGCTTGAAGTCCGGATGGCCATCACCGGGAACCTGCGTCCGTCCCTCGCCAATGAAACAACTGTGGAACTGGTCAATGAACACGGTGTCCGTGTGCTGACCTATAATAAATTGATGGTAAAAGATGCAGACGGAAAAAAACTGCCTGCCGTCTTCAAACTGGAAAACAACCGGCTGTCCATCATCACGGACACAAGGAATGCCGTATTTCCCATTGAGATTGATCCGCTGGCATCCACTTCTGCATGGACCGCGGAATCGGATCAGGCAGATGCTCGGTTCGGCTATCCCGTCTCTTCCGCCGGGGATGTCAACGGGGACGGCTACGGCGATGTCATTGTCGGGGCACCGTATTACGACAACGGGCAGAGCAATGAAGGACGGGCATTTGTCTATCTCGGGTCGGCTTCGGGACTCAGTACCACAGCCGCA
>JAADJC010000087.1 GCA_013151025.1 Acidobacteriota bacterium | reverse complement strand
TTTCCACTCGCACCAACACTCGCACTCGCACTGCTTGCACCCATTTCCGGTTCACTTTGTGGTAGAATACGACCGGAGGATACAGCATGGGAAACAGGAGAAAATCTCGCGAATACGCGCTTCAACTTTTATATGCCAGAGAATTGAGCGGCCGGCAGATGGATGAGATTTCTCCGCTTTTCTGGAAGGATCGCCCTGTTCCCACACAAACCAGTGGCTATACCAATAAGATTGTCAGTGGTGTTCTCAGGCATACAGTCGTTATCGACGCATCAATTGAGCAAAACTCCAGTAACTGGAAAATCTCTCGTATGTCCCATGTGGATCGAAATATCCTCCGCATTGCCGTGTATGAGTTTATGTATGAAGATTCTCCACCGGTTGTGGTAATCAATGAAGCCATTGAAGTAGCTAAGCGTTACGGCGACGGGGAATCCGGCCAGTTTGTCAACGGTGTCCTGGATGCCATCCGAAAATCGCTACCAACACGGAATGTCAAAGAATAAGAATCGCGGGCTTTTCATTTTTCTCTTTCTTTTCCTTTCAACTTTTTTCTACTCAACCTCCGCCAGCAGCTCCGGAGTAATGGGAACACAGCGGGCTGATTATCGTTTTATCCCCCCTGCGACTGTTTTGCCTTATGAGAACGCAGGGTACCAAATGGAAGAATCTGAAGACGGTGTTGTCCATGTAAAAGTCGATGTGACTCCGCTTAGGAACAGTACCCCTTATCCAGCCCCAATAAAAGACAAGCGGGCCAGGGCTGTCCTTGATTCAGGGCGGGTTCCGCCTCTTTCGACAGCATTTCGGGAAACAACCCGCAAGCTCGTTCAACCCTGCTATGGCTATTTCCAGGCCGTGTCCACCATCCTTAACTGGATAACCCATCATTTTCACTATCAATTGCAGTCCGGAAGCCTCCTTGAAGGAGATTGCACGGCAGCAGCAAAGCTAACCGTTCAAATGCTTTCAGAGGCCGGCATCCCTGCACGGACCGTAACCGGGGTAGTGGTGGAAACGGAAAACCATGTTCTGAGTGGAAAGGCTCTCCATTCTTTTGTTGAAATCTATTATCCGGCAACCGGGTGGCTGTTCTCCGATCCCCTTTCCAGTTATCACTATGTCCCGGCAAACTATGTGCTGCTCAATGACGCACCGGCTTCCCATTATTTTGGTCTTACACTGCGCGCTGTTCGCCAACCGACACCCCTTGAATCTGTAATCACCAATGACCGGTCCGGAATCCCGGGCCGAATCAACCTGTTCCGTTTCAACTGAGGAGGAAAGATGGGAGAAAATATCGACAGTCTTCTATCAGAGCTGGCTGAGCTCAACGAAAATATATATAACAGCGCAAGGGATTTGAAAAGCGCCATTGAAGTGAATGGCAACTCTGTTAACATCACAGGAGAACTATTCCGGGCTTTTCACACAATCAAGGGGCTGGGCGGTATGAGCGGATTCAGTTCGCTTTCCCAATTTTCCCACGAAGTGGAAAACTTGCTGGATCGCATCCGGAAAGCCGAGCATCCCTGCACATTCAAAGTGGTCAATCTGCTGATTCTTTCCACTGAAATCATAGATCGGTTTGCTGATTCCATCCGTACCATCGGCACAGATGCAGTGGAAGAAACCGTATTGAATTCTTTCCGCCGCAAACTGGCCGAAGAAATGAATGCCACACCTGTCGGTAACGGGAAGGATTCCACCCAACTGGATTTTTTACCACCCGGGCTTGTCAGGCAATTAAATGACATGGAGCTGGCCCGGCTGAAAGAAAACGTGCGCAAGAATCATCCCATCTATTTCCTTGACGTTTCTTTCCCATTTGAAAGTTTTGACACAGGACTTAGAAAAATTCAGGACGGTATCAACCGGGACGGTGAAATTATTGCCACTCTTCCAGGAGAAGAAGCGGCCACTGATACTCATATTTCATTTTGCCTGCTACTGGCTTCGCCTCAACCACCGGAAGATATCCGGGAACTTGCCCCGGACACTTCCGTACTCACGATGATTCATGAACCATTTCCACAACCAGACCATAAAACAACAGCACCTGCTCCTGCACCTGCTCCTGCACCTGCTCAATCATCAGGGGATCGAACTGTCAAAGTACAACTTAAAGAATTAGACCTGTTGTTGCAGGATATGGAAGAGATGGCCATGGTAAAGAATCAGATTGAAGCCACACTTGCCCCCCTTTCCAGTGCAGGTGAAATTGGACATGTCGCTCAGCAGGCACGCTTTCAACTGAATGTTCTTGAACAACGCATTGCTTCTTTTCAAAAACGGGTGATCCACTACCGTATGGTTCCGCTGGCATCCATTTTCAGACGGCTGGAGAGTTCTACAATCAGGACTGCGGCTGAGTTGGGTAAAAATATTCAATTGATTTTTGACGATGGCAATGCCCGTGTAGATAAACAGATTACGGATGCGTTGGTGGAACCCCTGATTCATCTGCTCAGAAACGCAGTGGACCACGGCATTGAAAACCCAATAACCCGTATCAAAAGAGGAAAACCGGAAAACGGAAGAATTGAGTTGACCGCATATCAGCAGGGAAGCTCTGTTTTTATAGAGATTGCAGATGATGGAGAGGGGATGAATACCGCTACTCTCTTGAAGAAGGCCTTGGGTTCCGGCCTTGCAGAGAAAAAGAAAAAGTATTCCGACAATGAAATCCTGGATTTTATATTCCAACCCGGTTTTTCCACTTCAAAGAAAATTACTGATATTTCCGGGCGGGGTGTGGGCATGGACGTCGTGCAAACAGAATTGAACAAACTCGGCGGCACAATCCGGATTCAGACAACAATGGGGAAAGGAAGCCACTTTTACATACAGATACCTGTAACCCAGGCCATTTTACCGGTTTTTTTTATTTCCTCAGGAGACACCGTTCTGGGAATCCCTTCCCTGTTTGTGAAATCCATACAACCATACGAAGCAGGGCGATGTGTCTACGTGCAAGATCAGCTTTACTATCGTCTCAATGAAGAGCCTTTCAGAGCAATTCATCTTCCCCGACTCCTGGGGGTAGACGACCTGGAAACGGACCTTCGGGTTGTCGTTCAAATTCGCCATTTTGACCAGCTTTTTGCATTTCTCGTTGAGGACGTGATTGAGGAAAAAGAGGTGACAATCACACCCCTTAAAGGAAAGCTGTCCCAACTTCCCCTCTTTTCCGCAATCTGCAATTTCTCTGCACAATCTGTTGGATACATTCTCGATGTTCCTCAACTAATCTCCCTGTTGAGAGGTAGCCATGAACAAACTTGAACCCATTCTACTTTTAAAATCCGGCCAGAGTTTATTTGGTATTGAACTCCGATATGTACGGGAAATCGTTTCCGATTTCCCTGTCTTTCCTCTTCCGGCAAAATTGCCGCACATCTCTCACCTGGCCCTGCTTCGTGGCACCCCCTACGCTGTTCTGAACAGTGAATATTTCCTCCAGATTGAACACAAAGCTATGGGCCGACTCGTCATTCTTATTGCGCAAATGGCAATTTTTGCGGATGAAGCAGTCCAATCCATTCCACCGGAACAGCTCTCCAGACACGAAAACGAGTCGGAGTTGGAAACTTCCTTTGTCAAACAAGTGGTGCAGTATAGAAACCGGATTATACCAATCCTGGATATTCAGGCAATTTTAAATGACCAGCCGGATTTTAAATTCATTTCAATTTAATCTGTTTCAACAGATTCTGGCAATGGAGGGACTTGATCTTACAGAAAACATACGGGAAGTCTTTGAGCTTCGAATTCAGCGTTTTGCAATTCGCCACAGGCTTCGGCTGGATCAACTTCCCTACCTCCTGAAGGAGGACGAGACTCTTCGAATCGCTCTGGCTGAAAGTCTGATTATCCATGAAAGTTATTTTTACAGGGAATACCATCATTTCAACGCTATGATCCACCACATTTTACCGAAACGGGCAACTTGCCCGGCCCGCCCCATTTCCATTTTAAGTGCCGGCTGCGCTTCCGGAGAAGAAGCCTACTCCATTCGCATCTGTATCCTGGAAGCACTGCCCCATCTGAACCCTTACATTGAAATAACCGGAATGGACCGGTCAGAACAGATGATTCACGCGGCCCGAACCGGTCACTACTCCATTTATGCCTTACGGGAAATCCCGGATCACCTTGTGGAAAAATACTTCATCCGTGAAACATCCGATCTTTTTTCCCCAAAACCCGACATCCGGAAAGGGATTAATTTTTTCCAGTCCGACCTGTTGAAAGAATCCTTGAACAAAAAGGCATATGATATAATTTTCTGCAGGAACGTGATGATGTATCTTACAACCGGCGCAAGGGAAAAGCTGAAATGCAATTTCGAATCCTCCCTCAAGCCGGGTGGGAGGGGAGTTTCTTTTTAGGCACGACAGAGACCTTTTCCAATCCACCGCTTAACTTTGAAAGATGTCATTTCGGAAACTCTTTTTTCTACAAAAAAGCAGGAGAGTGCCCATGAAAATCCTTCTCATTGACGATTCCGAGCTTATTCTCAGCGAATTGTCCCTTCTACTGAACCAGACGGAAAAAATTTCAAGGATTTTTAAAGCCCATGATGGTGAAGAAGGCATTCGCCAGACTATGCTGAACAAACCGGACGTAATAATCCTTGACCTTCAAATGCCCCGGATGGACGGATTCACTTTTCTTCGCTGGTTGATGGCCAATCATCCTGTCCCTGTGATGGTATTCAGCTCCATCGGCACTGATGAAAATATTTTCAAAGCCATGGAAATCGGGGCGGTTGATTTTATTCCAAAACCCGAAAATTATATTACAGGCGAATTCGCCGAACACTTCAAAGAAAAACTTTCTGCTGTCATACATGCTTCTTTGCCCCTAAAAACAGGCTCGGTCAGGCAAAGACAGCCTTCGGAAACTGCCGCCCCAAGCCGTTCACAAGATGTAGAATCCCATTTTGAAATACTTGTAATTGGAGCTTCCACAGGCGGCCCCACGGCGATTCAGCGAATTCTTGAAGACATTCAGTCCTTTGTGACTATCCCGATAGTTGTATGTCAACATATGCCCCGAAGTTTCACGGGGGTTTTTGCCAACCGGTTGAATATGCTCCTGGAACTGACCGTAAAAGAAGCTGAAAACGGTGAATCTCCGGAAAATCAAACCGTGTATATTGTGCCGGGAGATAAGCACCTGGAATTTCAAGACAAAGTTTTCCGGCTCCTTCAACCCAACCTGAATGACCGGTACATACCATCAGTGGATCGGATTATGGAAACAGCCGCAGCCTCATTTGGAGAAAAAACACTGGCTGTCGTCTTAACGGGAATGGGAACAGACGGAAGTGTCGGGATACGGTCCGTACACGACGCCGGAGGCACAATCCTGGCAGAATCCCAGGACTCTTCAGTGGTATATGGAATGCCCAAAGCGGCAGCAACTACCGGCCTTGTCCACCATCAACTGCCCCTGGATGTCATGGGTGGTAAAATTATTTCTCTTTTTTTCGACGGTAAACCAAAATAACGACTGTTCTTTACCCGTACGACCCTTACGGTATCATGTCTTTTTTTCCCGGGGATTCAACAATGATTCAAGAACTTCCAATTGACCCGCTTTGTCCCGAATATCTCTGTCCACCACCCTGCGATGAACCTCATCCAGGATTTCCCTGATTTTTGGACCGGATTTTACACCACGGGCAATAAGCTCTTTCCCATTCACATAAAAAGGGAAATACTTCAGCGAAGTTATAAAATCACTGATAATTCGCTTAATCCCTTCTTCCTCAAAATAGGCCAGCGCAAACAGCAGGATTTCCGGCTCCAGACCGCCAAGGATTTCCAAAACCTGTGACCGTCGCGCTTTGCCTTTCCGGCCAAAGAAAATTTCCAGTCCCCGGATGCATCCCCGAAAACGAAAAATCTGCCGGGTCAACAACTTCCCCAGTGAAAGTTTCCTGCTCACGGCCAGTTTCTGCTCCTTTGTTGCATGGATCAACAGGGCAAAAAGATAGAGAAGCCATTCATGGATGTTCTCTCGGAAAAGCAGGCGGTGCCATGCAACCACTGAATCCACATTTGCCGCCAGGTTTCTGGCAAAAGGGTCCAATTTAAGCGCCTTGTGGAAGAAACGAAGACCTCCGATTTTCTCCAGATCTTCCAATACGAGAGAAGCATTTCGGGTCGTAAACAGTGTCTGTATTTCCTTCAGAAAACGGTGCCCTGACACTTTTTCCACCACATCAAGGGAAACCGCTGATTTCATCAGGCTTAAGGTACCCTTCCCAATCCTGAATTTGAGCCGATGTTTGAAACGGATAGCGCGAATCATCCGGGTCGGGTCATCAATAAAACTCAGGGAATGCAAAACACGGATAATCCCATCTTTCAAGTCCCTGCGGCCACCAAAATAGTCAATCAATTCTCCAAATCCATCCCGATTCAGCCGAATTGCCATCGCATTGATGGTAAAATCACGCCTGTACAAATCATGGAAAATAGTTGCACTTGTAATGTCAGGTAAAGCACCAGGCTTGTCGTATACCTCAAATCGACTCGTCGCCACATCCAGTCGCATTCCGTCCTTTGCAATCAGAACTGCAGTATTGAATTTTTCATGAGCCACACAGCGGGCATTTAATTGAGCAGCCAGAATCTTTGCGAACCCGATTCCATCCCTGTTGACCACAAAATCAAGGTCCTGATTGGGCTTTCTAAGGAGAAGGTCCCGAACAAATCCACCTACAATGTATAATTTAACGCCCCTTTCATCTGCGATTTTCCCCGCCGTGTTTATAATGTCAAGTAGATTTTCAGGGAGAATCCTCCGGAGTCGTTCCGCATAACTGACCCGCTTCAACCGGGTCTCATTCACATAAACAGCGTTTCTGAATGCGGCGGTTCGTGTGATAATGCCTGTCACTTCGCCGTTTTCCATTAGAAATGCCATTTTCACATTCTTTTCAATGAACATGTCTCGAACCCATTCCACATCATCTTCCGGGGCCACTGTCGTCACTTCAAAACGAGTAATGTGGGAAACCGTAAGTCTTTCAAATTTGTGAAGGATTGAATAGTCCACATCCTGTCGTGTCACAACCCCGGTCAGATCCCCTTTTTCATCGCGAACAGGCAGAGAATTCACCCGAAGCTGGTTCATCCTTCTGAAAACGGATGAAACCGGTTCATTCCACTCGACTATCGCCACAGGGGGACTCGCAATATCTTTAGCCCGAAGAAATGAGGGCAGAGATTCAAGAACCCGGTCTAACTCCAATCTCACTTCCAGGACGGTCTTATTTTTGAAAATCGCAGTAAAAATATTCTTATGCCCCCCCCCATCAAAGTTATGGAAAAGCTTTTTCAAATCAATATCATCGTACAGATTTCTGGCAATGAGATAAGTCTTATTCTCCATCTGAAGAATGCAGAAAAACAAGCTGAGATCTTCCAGCTCCATCAGGCGGTGGGTAATAGACGAAATGTCGGGTTCAAATTGGTCTGTAATAAATTGTGTCACTGCTAACGGTCTATCCTTTATCTGGTATCGTTCTATAAGCGGTACCAATTGGTTGAACAATTCTATCTGGCGGACAGACAATGGATGTTTCAAGGCCAATGTTACTACATTGAGGTCCGCACCCTGCTTCAACAACGAACTGACTGCATCTGCATCCCTGAAAGTTGTAGCGGGAAATGAAAGAAAATCCGTATCCTCATAGATGCCCATCAATCCCAGGGTTGCATAATCAGCAGGTATATCCACATTCATATCTTTGAGAAACTGAACCACGATACTGGTCGTCGCTCCTGTGTACTGCCGGAAAACATGACCAGCCTCCACCATATCAGATGGGGGAATGTGATGATCAAACAAGGTAATTGAATCCCTGGGCAAGGTATCCAGTAATGCCGAAAGCTTGCCTATTCTACGTTTACTGGAGGTGTCAGTCACAACCATACCCGAAACCGTACCCATCTCTCCCAGTTCCGCCAGGGAATATTCCCGAGCTAACTTCAGCTCGATATCAGAGAGAAAAGTTCGAAGTTTCTTTTCCTTGGAACCGGGAAAAACCAGTACACTGTCTGAATAGTACAAACTCAACAGATGTGCGGAGGCATAACCGTCAAAATCAAGGTTCAGGTGAGAAGTAATGACCAGCATTGCATTACCGCCGCCTGGTACGCAGGTTGCCGAGCCTCTCCTTCAGCGTTGGCTCCGGTTGCATTCCGAAAAATACGTCTGTCACAACACCACTTTCCACCACGACGACAGCCGGGGTTCCAATTACACCCAACGCCCGGGCCGGTGCCATATCCACTGACACATCCACAAACCGGCCGGGAATCCCGGTTTTTTCCATCTTACGAAGGAGTGGCGTCATTTGCCTGCACGGTGCACACCCCGGTGAAAAGAAATAGATAAATCCGGTTTTCAACTTCGCGGCCGGATACAATTCGTCCAGCTTTCGACCCTTCAACCTCTCTGCCCTTCGAATAATCCAGATTCTCATCAGATTCAATATAAGAAAAATAGCAGCCAGAACGGCTGCTATTCCTATCGCTGTTTTTATTAAAATTGACATCTCATGAACGGCTTATTCAGGCCGTTTGACCAGATAAGCCTGCCTCCAGATTGTGGACTTTTCTGAATGAATACCCCGTATCGTTGCGGTGTGTTCTGCGGTGAACAGCACAACCACTTCCCCCTGGTACATAGGAAAGCCTTCCCTTGTTTTCTGGTCATAGATAACAAAGATATCCCCGGGGGCCACACCTTCGGCAGAACCCATGGAAATAACAGACATTGAATCTTCGCTTATATCAAATTGCTCATCAGGAACCATAAGAAAATAAGCCTTGTCCCCTTCGATCGGCTCTCCATAGCGCGGATACGGTTTGTATCCGATTGTCACGGGAATCGGCTCCATTTCGTGATCAATTACGAGATCTCCCGCATGCATAGCACGGCATGCCCCCGTTATAATGGCTGTAGAAGCATTTTCTTGGCACAAAAGAATCTTTATCCGGCCGGTCCGAACATAGCCGATTCCTATCATCTCGTGACTGACAGGATTTTTGACGACATCAAGCCGATGGACTACGAGGTATTCCTTGCCTGCCACCATTCCATTGGATGTCCCACCTGACAGGTAGAGAATGTCATTGGTGCTGTATTCCTGGATGTTTTCCTCTGCACTCTTCACAACCGCAAGATGATCCAGTACAGCTTCCTTGTCCTTGGTTTCCATGATGAATGGCGCACATTCCATATCGGTTTTGTACGCCAGATCGTGTATTTTCGCCTCTTTGGCTTGTGGCGCTTTCTTTTCAACTTTCGGAACTTGTTCCGGTGTTGAAAATTCTTTAATGGCCTTTTCAACCGGTTCAGCCGTTGGCTCAACCGGCGTGGGTGCAACCAAGGTCACCTTTCCGATTGCAAGGGGATCTCCCGGATAAATCCAGTGTGGGTCTTTGATATACGAATTTGCCTTCCATATTTGTGGCCAAAGATACGGATTGCTCAGGAATTTTCCGGACAGATCCCATAGTGTATCTCCTTTCTGAATAAAATACACGTTTGTATCTGCCGAATAACTGGTTGGTGGTTCGTAGGGTGTCCAATGCTTCTGAACCACAATCTGGGCCATTGCAGCACAAGACATAGACACTGCCATTACAAAACAAAAAACAGTTTTTGTGAAATGTTTTGCCATCTTTTGCTCCTATAAGCTCTTTTAAAGATATTCTATACAATCCTTTCCATATGTCAAGAACTTAAAATATTTTTTTAATTTTTACTACTATAGCGGTTAGATTTTATAGGAACCACCGCCATTTCCTTCAAACGTCCTGATTCCCTCTCATGGTCCAGTATTCCCTTTGCCATCTTGCAATCGTTTTCTATTTCTTCCACAAGCTTCG
>JAADJC010000015.1 GCA_013151025.1 Acidobacteriota bacterium | reverse complement strand
CAGAGCTGATAGACGGCGTATAGCACCACGAAAAGCAGAAACAGGACAGCATTAATAACAACAATGGATGCACTGGGAAACAGCTTTTCTCCCACATACCCGAGCAAAAGGAAGGGTATTATCCACAACACAACCGTCTTTATATTAAGCTTCGAATTCGATGTCATAATATCTCCATCATTGGATTATACTTTTAAATTCTCAATCCCAGAAGTCCGAATCCGCAACGCTCAAGCACAAGGCATTATAACCCGCTGCGCATGCCAACGAACCAATAGGCGGATATATCGGAATACACAATACACCAGCTCCAACGCTTCCAACGGTGCAAAGAGCCCTTTGCCACCACATAATGCTTTTGGAATCCGATTTCACCCCTCTCAATTGATCCGAATGACCCTTTCCAGCGTTTCCCGGTTGCCAGACAATTTCTTATTGTTATCAAGTATTCTTACCAGCAATTTGCGGATTTCTGTTCGAAATACTTCGGCGGTATACTATCGAAAACGGAGACATATATATATTATGAATGCATTACTTACACTGGACCCTATCATAACTCCTTCAAAATCGAATTCTTACCTCGATTGTTTATAATGCAATTCCATTCTAACAATAAAGCGTAGAATGTCAAATATTCTCTTCTGAAATCTATTGTTCAATGGAGGAGGCGTCGAATCAGGGAAGGGCTGATTGTATTTGAAACCTCATGACCGCAAATGACGCAATGGTCACTTCCATCTCTCAGAATTTCCCCGCATTCGGGGCAACTTCTGGCTGATAGAAATGTGACTACTATCATTGCCCCGGAAAAGAAAATCCCTGCACCCGTTAACACACCAACAATTAGAAAAACCGGCATTGCATCAAGAAAAGATGACAAAACCACGATTGTTCCGCCCAGTAGAATCGAAAAAAAACCAAAAATCCTTGCATCTGTCATGTCAGCCTCCTTACACGGTAAGTGGGCATAACTTACATAAGCAATAACAGTGCCAGAATTTTCCTGAATCCGATTGACAGTATCTAATTTTGTATCAGTATGTTACAAAAGTTCAGGATGAGAACAATGGGTGAAATGGTAAAAATCGGCAAAAAGTGTAAAAAAAAGTTTACGCTACCTGCTTCGAACCTGCTGTTTCAAGTGTTTTTTTTCTGAATAAAAGCGGATAAAATGGCATAAACCTGTTCCTGTCCGGGAAAGTTACGGTGGAGCCATTCTGTTTCTCTTTCAACTGTCTCAAAATCTCCTCTTGAGGCGGGGCCTGTGGTTTTCTCAAAAACACGTCCGGCCTTGACAGCTTCTATGTGCGGCAAAAGAAGTGAGGCAGTCATCTCAGAAAAAGGCAGTTCAAACTCCCTACATATCTCCTCGGCAGCCGCGACCGGCACATCCACCAGGTTGCCCATCAGAACGCAGGCAATGTGATAAGGAATCTTTGCGTTTGCGGCAATCTCCACCCATTTCCCTTTCCAGGCGCTGACCAGAGGCGACAGCAAATGCCGCATTCCGGCGTCACCCTCAAAAGTCCAGAGAATATTCTCCGGCATGCCAGACAACGCATTTGGAAAAGAATACGCCGGGTGAAGCGATGCCACCTGAATGTCCGGGCGCACCCGAACAGCTTCAGCTGTTAAAAGTCCACTGGTGTGCACAAATCTAATTTCGGTATCCATTCCGGCAGCGATTTTTTCAGCCTCTGATTTCAGCACTTTTTCCGGTACACAAAACCAGATAATGTCCGCCTGTCCCAGATCATCCACCACAGAAACCCCGAGTTTACCCAGTCCGTTGGCTATTGTCGCCCCCAGGCGGCCCCTGCCATGTATAAAATGTGATTTCTCTTCCCCGGGATTTCGGAAAGTCATGCCGAAAATACCTTTTCCGGTTGAATCCGGCAGCCAACGCTTCCTTTCATTGTCACCCGGCACAGTGCCCGCATTTTTTTGAAGTAATCGTCAAAAATGCGTATTTTTTGTCCCTCATCAAGAAATACATCCCGAAGAAGTACACTCTTCCCGGAGGATAATTCTTCTATCGCATCAGACGCCAGTGAAAAGGATTCCAGCTCAGGTAAAATAGACAGATGGGGAATCGGTTCTATTTCTGTCAGATTATACGCATCCGAAAGCTTATACGGCCCAATCGCGGTCCGACTCAGTGATTTTACAGCCCCTCCGACTCCAAGAATCTCTCCCAAGTCACGGGCAATAGAACGTATGTAGGTCCCGGTACCACATTCAATTTCCATTGTCACACAGGGAAGCTCAACCTCAATTGACCGGATTTCATGAACCTGAACTTTTACCGGCCTGGCTTCCACTTTCACCCCTTCCCTGTTCACACGATACAACCGCTTGCCGTCCACACGTTTGGCTGAAATCGCAGGGGGTCGCTGTGTAATTTCCCCCTCAAATTGGCTCAAAGCACTCAAAATATCAGGTTCACGAATCCCGGATATGTTTTTTTCTGCCTGCACCGTTCCGGTCATATCATCCGTATCGGTGGAAACTCCCAGTTGAAACGTGGCAAGATAGGTTTTGGGGTAATGGTGAAACAGGTCTACAAGACGTGTAAATGGCCCCGATGCCACAATCAACAGGCCGGTCGCGAATGGATCCAGTGTCCCCGCATGGCCCACTCTGCGGATGCCGATGGCTTTCCTTACCGTCTGGACCACATCAAATGAGGTCATATTGCTTGGTTTATCTATGAGATAAATTTGATTCTTCATTCTCTTCCTTAAGGTTTTGAATAATTTCAGATACCAGTTCTTCAGCTCTTCCCTCTATGACAAAACCCGCTGCGGCCCGATGCCCGCCGCCGCCCATTTTCATTGCTGTGAGATTGACAGACCATTCCCCTTTACTTCGAAGGGATACTTTGAAAACCGCCGGCGAGATTTCCATCATAAAGATACTGGCTTTCACTCCACGGATTCCCCTGGGGTACGCAGAAAAGTTATCGGTATCCGCCGGTGAACAATGATACCTTACCAGTTCTTCCAGCCGAATGATTCCAGTCCCGATCTTCCCTGTATTGTCCACCTGAATTCCTGAAAGGAAGTGCCCCATCAGGCGAATCCGTTCCAAGCGATTTTCCTGATACACTTTTGCGCAGACTTTTCCGGCATCCGCGCCCTTTACCACAAGGTACTCGGTGGCAGAAAGCGCATTTGCCGATGTGTTGCTATAAGAAAACCCACCTGTATCTGTATGAATTGCCACATATAATGCATCTGAAACTTCAGGTGTTATTTCAGAAGAGAAAAAAGATTTGAAGAACCCTGTTACCATCTCTCCGATACTGGAAGCATCACTGTTTACTATATTAATTGAACCATAGAAAGTATTGTCCGGGTGATGATCCAGGTTTGTAGTTTCTCCATAGTTGGATAGAGAAATACCTGAGCGTTCCACTGTGCCACATTCCAGTAAAAGTAATGCACACCCCCCACAGTCATAAGCATCACAGACCTGAACCTGCCCCATGCCTGGTAGAAAAAGATAGTTCTCAGGAATGGGGTCAGAGGTAAGAAGCGTGGGCTTTCCGCCAAGTGAAAGTATCAGGTTATAGAAAGCACTCATGGTACCGAGACAGTCCCCATCGGCGTTGCGATGCCCTGCAATCACAAGCTCACCCTGCTTCCTGAGAGTTTTCGCCAGCATCCCAAACCCATTTTCCATGTCTGCTATTCGATTATTTATCACAGGGTGGCTGCCCATAATTCATCTCCAGTATTTCATCATAGGCAAAACGTAATTCAGGAACATATCGGAGACGCAGGTGCTGACCTATCTCTTTTCTCAGTACTCCTTTCAGTTCTTCCAGAAGCTCAGCGGTTTCCTCACGGCTTCCGGTACCTCCCAGCCTTGTGTAATAGACAGTTGCCACTCTGAAATCCGAATTTAATTCCACATGGGTTAGGGTAACAAAGCCCAGACAGGTATCTTTCACGGAACGAAGTAATTTCATTGAAATCAGAAAACGTATCTGGTCCGCAATCCTATGGGCTGTTTTGTCATGTTTTTTCATGCCAGTTCTTCCCGTTTTATGCGGCTGATCAGGAGCCTGCTGTCTTCATCCAGCATATTTTCAATACGATCCAATGTCTGACAGCAATAATTGGATGACGGCCCAAGAGTAACAAAACCCAGCAACGTCTTCTGCCACTTATCCTGATAATCCAGTTCCGAAACCGCAATATTGAAGCGGCTTCTCGTCCTGTCTTTTATGCTCCTCAGCACCATTCTCTTTTCTTTCAATGACTGGCTTCCCGGTATCATCGCCAACGCCAGCATCTGCCAGACAGCCATCAATCCAATGTGGCGGCGGTCTCCTTCTTCAAGTATATCTCGATCTCGTCGCCTTCCCGAATATCTTTCATGTTTTCAATACTTAATCCGCACTCAAATCCCTGCTTGACCTCACTGGCATCATCCTTGAAGCGTTTCAGTGAACCCAACCGGCTTTCCTGAATCATGATATTATCCCGGTAAACCCGCACCAACCCCTTCCGGGTTACTACGCCATCGGTTACGTAGCAACCGGCAATGGAACCGATTTTCGGAACCTTGAACACTTGCCTCACTTCTGCGTGGCCAATTATTTCATCCGTCACATCCGGCTCCAGCATCCCCAGCATGGCTGCACGAATTTCATTTGTTAACTCATAGATGATATTGTGAGTACGTATTTCAATGCCTTCCTGATGAGCCAGCGCCACCGTTTTTTTGTCCGGCCGGACATGGAAACCGAGAACAATTGCATTGGATGCGGCAGCCAGCAGAACATCATTTTCACTGATTGCCCCAACGCCTTTGTGAACCACATTCAGCTTTACTTTTCTCGTAGTCAGCTTATTCAGCATCGCCTCAATGGTTTCCACCGAACCCTGGACATCACATTTCAGAATAATCGGAAGTTCTTTCACACTTTCGTCTTCCACCCTGCGGAACAACTCATCCAGGCTCAATTTTTTTGCAGGTTCGGACTTATTCAACTCATCCTGTCTCATCTGCTTGGCCTGGGCAATCTCACGTGCCAATGATTCGTCCGGCACAACATAGAATTTGTCACCGGCCATCGGCACATCGTTGAATCCCAGAATTTCCACAGGGTCAGACGGACCAACCTTTTGCAGCTCCTTGCCATGTTCGTTGAACATGGCTCGAACCTTGCCGGAAGTCACACCGCAGGTAAAGACTTCCCCAACCTGCAATGTACCATTCTGAACCAATACAGTCGCCACAGGGCCCTTTCCTTTATCCACACGAGCTTCTATGACAGAGCCCTTCGCACTGGCGTCTGGGTCCGCTTTAAGATCGAGCATTTCCGAAACAAGGGAAATATATTCAATCAGTTCGTCAATTCCCTTTCCAGTCTTTGCTGAAACTTCAACTGCAATCACATCCCCACCGTAATCTTCCACAACCAGGTCATGGTCCAGTAATTGCTGCTTGACTCTCTCAGGGTTTGCCTCCGGCTTGTCCACTTTATTCACAGCCACAATAATGGCCACTCCCGCAGCCTTAGAATGGTTGACTGCCT
>JAADJC010000137.1 GCA_013151025.1 Acidobacteriota bacterium | reverse complement strand
GGTTTCCGTTTCGCCAGCCCCCGGTGTGCGGCTCCTCTTTTCAAGCATAACGCCAGGCAAATGGACACTGGCCCCCGGAAATGTCGGCAACGGGCTAGACTGTTCCGATGACAGAACCATTTTAACGCTGCGATTCAGGGCGTTGAAAGACGGTGATTCCACCACCATACAAACGAATGAAGAAACCTGCATTTTCCCCCATAAAGAAAGTCCCGCCCTGTTACCGTCGCCTGCTTCGGCCACTCTTTCCTTCGGTGAAGGAACCGTTCATATCCCGCTGATTATGAACACGGACAAATGGGAAACCTCCATAGGGTTGGTTGAAATCGGCAGTACTTCAGATGACATTGCGCTGATGGCTCAGGACAACAACGGCACCACCGTTGCAAGCACCTCACTGAGCCTGGCACCGGGACAGCTCCTTGTTCGGAGCGTGGCTGATTTGTTCGGTAATATATCATCTGTTGCCAGCGTCCGGATTACCGGAAACGGTGCCGTTCATGCATGGACCGAATACCGGGACAGGGAGAACGGAGCTGCAGCCGCATGTCCGGCTTCAATTGAAACAGATACGCAACTCCTTGTTCCTCATGTGGATGAAGGAAATTACTGGAATACTTTCACCGGTATCGTGAATTGTGGTGTTAACCAGTCATCCCTGACATTCACCGCTGCCGGAAACGAAGTAACGGTGAATGAGCATACGCCCCCGGAAGGCGGCTATCATGACCGATTTATTCATCTCATGGATGAGACCCTGCTTCAGGGGGGCTGGGGAATGTTCGATGGAAATACAACACCCCTTGCAGGGGCCGAGATATTCTACCGTGTGGACAACCTGCATCAGGCGGCAGCCCTGTGCCTCTCCGATAAAACTGCCCGTACCTTTTACTTTCCCCATATTGATATCACCGGATTCTGGTGGACCGGAATCTCGCTGATCAATCCTGGAAACGAGGCCGCAACCGTCAGGCTGACAGCCTTTGACACAGATGGGTATGCAATCCCGGACACCGGCACAAGCACCGGGACCACAACCTTTTCCCTGCCGGGGCAAACCCGCCGGGTGGATCTTGTGGAAAACTTCTTCGACAAGCCATTGGATCCGAAAGCGGCATGGATTCGCGTCGAAAGCGACCAGCCATTGACCGGATTGGAGATATTCGGTTCACGGGCCGGATTTCAGGAAGATCTGTCTGCGGGACTGGAGGCTGTGTCAGAACCATCCCTTTCCACGACCTTCCCCTGGGCAACAGACGGAGAAAACGAACAATGGTCCGGCCTTGCTCTTCTGAACCCGGATGACAGAAACCCGGCTGACAACATTACGATTACGCTATACAAAAATGACGGAACTATTGGCGGGCTGGCCGCCCTGCACCTGAATCCCCTGGAGAAACATGTGGTGTTGATTCGGAATCTCTTCGGTGGAACCGTTCCGGCGGACGGGGCGTATCTCACGGTTCAGTCCGACATGCCCCTTGTGGGATTCATGTTAACCGGTGACGACAGCCACCAGTGGTTGATGGGCCTCAACGGTATGTAAAACAAACCAGAATCAGGGGGAATAATTGACCTTACCCCTGTTTTCTGTACCAACTGTTCTTCTGTGTGACGCTTTTCCTGTATTTTGTTCTCCCTGGCTTTTCTGACATTATAGAACTCTTTTTCAATTGGGTACAGGTTTGGGGGAACGGTCATCATTCACCTCTTTGATTTATCTGACACCCACAATGAAAGGGTTAAGTGAGGAAAAGACAGACAATTGGCCAACTTCCTTCTTTAATTTTTATGTTTCTTACCCCAACTCCTGCTCTCTTCGCCCGTCGGGCGGAGAGCTAAACATGGGTTTTGCGCCGGTGTGAAGGACGATGATCATCAGGAGCCCGATCGGAAGATAGGAAAGCCACAGGGGAACCGCGCCCAGTTTCTCATACACGATTCCGCCGATGGCGGGGCCCAGCACCAGGGCGGTTGAAAATGAAAGGGAATAGAAGCCCATGTAGCGGCCCCGGCGGTTTTCCCCGGCACGAAGCGCCACCATGGCGGAGAACTGAGGGAAGGAGAGAATTTCTCCCGCCGTCCACAACACCACCGTTAGTGCCGCGAAGAGTCCCGAGTTTCCAAAGGGCAGGAGGGAAAAGCCCAGGACAAAGAGCAGGATGCCGATGGTGACCATGCGAAGGGGCGGCACGTGGCGAAATCGGGTGATCACGGGCAGTTCCACTGTGGCACAGATGACGGCGTTGAGGGCAAATAGCAGCCCGAAGGCGGTTTCATGGAGTCCATACGCCGAATTTATGAACAGCGGGAAGGTGCTGAGCAGCTGCATGAACAACATACCGTATACCATGGTGACGGACAGGAAGAGGAGAAAGGGAAGGTCTTTCAGGGCCGATCCGGTGTCCGGGGCGGTGCCGGTTTTCCGGGCCGTCCCGGTGGCGGGTTGATGGTAAAACAAGAAAAGAACCAGGGCTGCTGCCAGGCATGTCAGGCCGTCCGCCCAGAAGAGAAAGCGATAGCCCACCAATACCAGCACCCCCCCCACTGCCGGGCCGATGGTGGCCCCGATGTTAGTGGCCAGCCGGTTCAGTGAATATCCCCTTGCCAGCTGGTCCGGGGGGCAGGCGTCTGCCACCGCAGCGGCATTGGCAGGGCGAAACCCCTCCGCCACCAGCCCGATGGCTGCCATCATGAGCTGAATTGTGAGGAGTGAATGGAGATGGCCCAGCGCCATGAATCCCAGCCCGTTGAGGATCAGGCTCATCATCTGGATTTTCTTGTGCCCCAGCCGGTCGGCCAGCCATCCACCAAGAACGGTGCCCCCCATGCCGCCGATGCCGTACAGGCTGATGGTCAGGGCGGCTCCCGCCGGGGATACGCCGATTTCATGAACCAGATACAACGCCATGAACACCAGGACCATGGAACCACTGCGGTTGATGAGCACCACCAGCGCCAGCATCCAGGACGCCCCCGAAAGCCCTTTGAACGATTGAATGTAACGTTCCCACATTTTTCGGATCGGCATCTGTTTCCCCTCTCTGTTGCCTGCAGGCGAAACCGGCAAAGGATTGCTTTCCCGTTATCGGCTTAACGCGATCCCGCTTCCCCGTGGATCCGCCGCGGCTTCCACTTTCCCACGGGAAGACTGAAAGATGATGACCGCATTTCCCAGGCCCCTTACTTTACGTGGATTCTGGCCCAGTTTCTTCAACTTCTCCACCAGATTCTGATTTTTCCACAGTTCCGGCTCCAGTCTGATCTCATCCGGCAGCCACTGGTGGTGAAACCGGGGCGCGGTAATTGCCTGTTCGGCGTTCATGCCGAACAGCGACAGGTTCAGGTAGGTCTGAAGTACCGTGGTGATGATGGTACTGCCCCCGGGGCTTCCCAGCGCCATCCGGAATCGGCCGTTTCGGAGGACAATGGCCGGGGTCATGGAGGATAGCATCCGCTTCCCCGGCGCGATGGCGTTGGCAATGCCCCCCACCAGGCCGTAGAGATTGGGGCTTCCCGGTTTGGCAGAGAAATCATCCATCTCATTGTTCAGCAGAATGCCCGTGTTTTTCAACAGAATGCCGTTTCCGAATAAGCCGTTCAGGGTGTAGGTGATGGAAACGCAGTTCCCCGCCCTGTCCAGCACTGCGTAACTGGTGGTCTGGGGCGATTCTTTCAGCATAATCCCGCTTTTCTCCACCGGCCCCAGCCCCGGCGACACCGCACTGGAAGAGGTGGCATGACGGATGGAAACCTCCCCCGCCCGTTGTTTCAGGTACGCCGGTGCCAGCAGGCGCTGCCAGTCCACGGGAAAGTGGTCCGGGCCGCCGAGATAGGTATTCCGGTCGGCGTATGCCCGCTTCTCCATCTCCGCCAGCAGGTGGATGGTTTCAGCGCTGTTTGATTTCAACCGGGAATAGTCAAAATTTCCCAGCATTCCAAGGATTTCACCAATGACAATGCCGCCGGAAGAGGGAAGGGGCATCAGATATAGGTCATCGCCGTTAAATTTTACGTGAACCGGCGTCCGCCATATTGCCCGGTAATTTTCAAGGTCAGAAAGGGTAATCATTCCCCCTTTCTTTTTCAGTTCTTTAACAAAATCGCGGCCGACCCGGCCGCCGTAAAACCCGGCGTCTCCGCGAGCCGCAATTCTTTTCAACGTTTTTGCCAGTGCCGGCTGACGCCAGACAGCGTTCTCCCGCAACGGCTTCTTCCCGGGGAAAAATAAACACCTTGTGTCCGGGTCCCCGGACAGTTTCTTTAAATGATGAAGAATCGCCCGGTGCTGATAGGGAGAAATCCGATACCCCGCCCCTGCCAGACGGACTGCCGGCTCCACCAGCTTTTTCCACGGAAGGTGGCCATAACACCGCCACAACTCCGAAAGCCCCCGAACCGTTCCCGGCACACCCGCAGCCCGTGCAGTCAGCGTGGACGCCCCGGGAACCAGTTTGCGGTTTTTATCCAGATACATGTCCCGGCTCGCGGCAGCAGGGGCCGTTTCCCGGAAATCCAGTGCTACAGGCTCATTCCCCGGCCGGTACACCATTGCAAATCCGCCGCCACCGATATTCCCCGCCTGCGGGTAGGTAACGGCAAGGGCAAAGCCGATGGCCACTGCGGCGTCCATGGCGTTTCCACCCTGCGCAAGGACCCGCATTCCTACCTTTGCCGCGATGGGCTCCGGCGCCACCACCGCGCTCTGCGCGTGGGCCGCAAAACACGCTATCCATATCCCCAGAATCACCAACCCAAATCGTCTCATCCCTTCCCTCCGTTTTCCACAATTGTAGCACGCTTCAGCCAGGGCAACCGAACGCGACACAGTGGTGAGTATATGAGACGTTGGCCATTCTGAAACACCTGACTTTCAATCTACTATACCGTTTTTTATATTTACAATGTTTAATATAGCTGTCTATCGCCCAATGCCTGGATACATTGCTGTAGCCAGCTATTTTTTTGCTTCTGCTAACAAATTTGAATTTCCCTGATAATCCACATCCATATAGGTCAGTCCATCTTTTTGCCGTGTAATTCCAATAGAAGTAAAAACCCAATCGATGTTTTCGCAAATTCCATTTATAGTTTCTGGTTTTGTTATTTCTCCAAGAAAAAAATCGTCAATATCTTTAAATAATTGTTTCTGACTCTCTTTGCAAATTAAAACTCTTACCCAATATTTTCTACGTTTCAACTCTTTTACAATATGTTGTCCTAGATATCCTGTGGCTCCGGCTACTAATACGTTTTTTATTTATTCCCTTTTTTTATAATTGGCTACAACGGTTTAGTTATGCGCAGCGTAGGATTTTGTCGTTCCACACTTTCAGTTTGTCACTAATTTTATTTGTTGCTACAATGTTCATCTGACTTGGTTATTACTCACGTTAAATGAAGGGGATGACGGTGACAGGTGAATCTACAGCACTTTGGGGACTTGATTTCCAATTTGGAATTTTTCCGATGTTTTGCGGGACTTCAGAATAGGCCCGGTGATGGGTATAGAAGGAAGTACAACGCGATTGATATAAAGAATGCGGCGTAGCCAATAGTGAGAAATTTTACGGTGAATAGGGGGGTTTTATCTGAACCCTCATGGTTTATGTAGATTTTGTAGGCGATGAGGTTCGCCAGAGAGCCGAAGAGGCTTCCGAAGCCGCCGGCGTTCGCTCCCCAGAGCAGGGCTTCCCACCGTGAAGTGAATTTAGCGAACAGGAGTGTTGCCGGAACGTTGCTGATCAGCTGACTTACCAGAGCGGAGAACAGAAATATGTGCCCGGCCCGGCCGATTTCGGATGCCAGCAGCAGTTTGATGTTTTCCGCGATGCCGAAGAAGAACAAGAAGGTGAATAGAAGGGCGTAGTCAATACGAAGGGATTTCCGGTCAAATAAGAGGGCAAAGAGGATGACAACGATGCCTGTCAGAACCGGGAGTCTGTGAAAGACTGTCAGGAGCACAATGAAAAACAGAATGCCGTAAATGTATGCCTTTTTATTGACTGTCTGTACCCCCTCCGGTTCCCGCGCCCCGTTTCGGGTTTTGACAAAGAGGGAGGAGATAAGCAAAATCAACAGAAAAGAAAGGGAAAAGGGTGAAATTATTTTGATGAATGAAAAGGCGTTCACTTTGTAGAACCAGTAGATGAACAGGTTTTGCGGATTGCCGAAGGGGGTGAGCGCGGATCCGGCATTGGCTGCCAGCGCTTCCAGAATAACCAGAATGCCCTTGCGGTTGACGTTCAGGGACAATGTCAGCGGGACAATGACAATCAAAGCGATGTCGTTTGTTACCAGCATGGACAGAAAGTAGGTTGCCAACACGAGTTTCAGCGGGATTCGTTTCCCCCGTTCAATCCCCCTGGCAAGGGTGGAGATAAAGCCGCTTTGTTGAAGGCCGTTGACTGTAATGAACAGCACAAAGAGGATAAAGAGCACCTCCCATTCATTGACGGAATAGACGGGAATGTGCCGGGCATAAATTGAGGTAAGAATAAGACTGATGCCGGATACCGCGAGGAGCCACTCTTTCAGGATGAAATCAACAAACACACCCGGCGCTTTCAAGAGATTTTCCATTGTCTTACCTGATGTCCAACTGCATCATTTCGAGTTTCCCCCTGCCACGGGCAACGTTCCTGATCCGGCCATAAGATTATACACCCTTCCCCCATGTCAACCTCCGCTCCCTTTTCTGACAGTTGCGGATTTTTTCCAGGAAGATAACCGGCCTGCGAAGCAGCCGGGACTGAATTTTCCGGTTAAAAGTATACAATTCCTTATTTCGGTCCCAGGCGGGAGCGAAACTTCAGTT
This sequence comes from Acidobacteriota bacterium, assembly GCA_013151025.1. GTDB lineage: Bacteria > Acidobacteriota > Holophagae > Thermotomaculales > Thermotomaculaceae > UM-FILTER-49-7. The sequence continues at coordinate 28,650 of JAADJC010000137.1, read as the reverse complement.
GAGCGCACCAACCTGGGGAACGAGACTTGAGCGTCAACGGAAAGGAGGGGGGGGTATTTATCTTAACTTGTGATTTATCAGCAGAACCCGCATTTCATAAAACCCCGGGTTTTATGAATAGGAAGCAAAAATGAAAGCAAGTCATCTCACTTTCATTTTTGCTTCCGTACCACCGCTTTTGGCGGTGATGCGGGTTCATGAACGCCAACTCAGCCGCCAATCTTCTATTCAAATCTTAACCTGATGGTTATTATGATAGTAATAATATTGTGAGAGACAAACTCTCAGACTTGCCGGAAAAGAATCTGACCTCCGGCGTGTTGCACCGCTCGCCCACTCTTTCAGTCAGAAATGATAATTCAACCGTACCCAGATGACGGTTTCGTCCACGGTGGGGTTGTCCACCGTGCTGTCGGCATTGTAAAAGGCGAATTTCACCAGTCCGGACAAGTTTTTATTGAACGATTTTGTAAAAACGAAGTCCAATTCTGTTCCATACGTCCCGTCATAGGTATTGGCATCGGTGGTATCAAACCAGTGAGCCATGGCGAGAAATTTGATGCCGCTGAATGTGGTGCCTGCTTGTACGAATACGTCCTGCAGGCCATTGATCAAATTCCCGCCGTTGGTGGCCAGAAACTGATCCGCCCATCCATTCCACTTGTGGGCCGTACTGAACAGGGTATCGAAGGGCCGGTCGTTCCCGTTCTGCCCTGAAACAACATTGGCACCACCACCCAGCTTCCAGTTTCCCACCTTTGCAAGGCCGATGACGGTAATCATGTCCCCGCCATGGTTTTCACCGTCGGCATAGTCTGTCTGCACCGCGTATGTGACATCAAGGCTGAAGATTCCGGGGCTCGCCTTTAACCGCGCGCCGTAGGTGGCGGAGTCCCGGGAATCCGGTGCCTCACTCTCGGTGTCCAGCAGGTAACCGAATCCGTCAATGCTGACTTTATCGGAAACCCGGTAGCTGTCGTGAAGGAGGATCAGCTTGTCCAGGTTCACATGGGTCAGGAAAATCGTGTTCACCCGGGTAATCCAGCTGGCCTTGAAGGTGTTGTTGGCCAGCCCGGTGCAAGAGAAGGTCAGCCCGTCAAATGACTGGCCATTCTGCCGCCAGCCCACGTTGCCGATCAGCCGCGCGTCATCCAGGATGATTTCCTGGCGCCCGGCCCTGAGCGCCGAGTGCGCCCCGAAGGAAATGTCCAGGTAGCCCTGCTGAATCCGGCTGCCGTCCGGGTCTGCAATTACGTCATAGTTGCTGTTGCCGCCGCCGGGCCAGCGGTAGTCGTCCAGCAACTGGGACAGGTTATGGAACTGGACAAAGCCCTGAATGTTTCCCCATTTGCCGGTCCGATACCCCAGGCGGGTCCGGAGATTCAATCCCTTTGCCGCGTCGAGGTTTGCGGCATCGCTGAAGTCACTGTACTCGAAACTGAATTGAAGCTGCATGGATACTTTTCCGTTTTTCAGGGCATCCAGCAGAGAGTCACCGGCCTGAGCCGGGAGGGCCGCTACTGCAGCCACGAGACACCACACAGCAAGCAAGACTCTGATTTTCATCCGCATAATTTTGTTCTCCATTTTTCTTTATCTGTTCTACGCCAGCTTACGGGCGTGTTTTCAAAGCACCCTGTTCCGAGTTGAGGAATTCATTCCGGAGAAACAGGTGCATTTTATAGTTCGGATTCTTCTTGTCCGGTTCGAACAGGTACTGGAACCGGTTTTCTTCGTCATAGGCGAGAATGGAATGACAGAGGGTGCAGTCATGGCGAATGGCTTTCCCCTGTTTGTCCCGCATATTCGGGTTGTGGCAGCGGAAACAGCCGCCATCCTGTTGATGGCCCAAGTGATTCGAGTAGGTATTCCAGTCAATTCGCATATGGTGATGAATGTTCCGCCTGTAAATATCCTGTGCCACCACTACCGCCTGATCAATCCGGTCCGCCATCCGCGCTCCCTGCACGGCATCCAGTGCCCGGTAGAATCCCATCAAATGTTTCCGGATCCCCTCCAGCCCCGCCTCGTCCGACGGATAATTGGCGGAAATCGCCGCCAGCATTTCCCGTTTCACAAAGGGAAGAAATCGGTCCACAAGTCCCCGCATGATTCTGTCATCCACTGCTGCTTCCGCATCTTCATATACATGGGTCACCCGGTTGTGGCAATCCACACAGTCCATGGTTCGTATCCTGGAGTGGTCGGCTTCACTTGCTTCGTTTTTTAACCGGATGTTTTCAAACCGGCGGTAACTTCCGTCCGGCTGGCGCCAGTCCACCCAGATGATGTCTTCCCGTTTGTCCCCGACAGAAGCATATTGAACCTGGTTATCCGAAGCGACATGCCAGTGGATTCCACCCTTCCCTGCGTCATGGCCGGTGTCGATTTTCAGTTGCAGTGTCGTGTACCGGGGGGTTGAATTCCGGTCCATACCATAGTGGGTTCGGGTGACCATGCGGCTACCGTAGAATTTGTCCGGCCAGTGGCACTGCTCGCAGGTTTCCCGACTGGGCCGCAGCTGGTGAACCGGTGTGGGAATGGGCCGCTCGTAATCGCTGAGCATGGCCAGCGCCATCTGCCGCAGCCCGTTGAGTTTCGCGCTGACCACGGCATCCACCCCCTGGCCAACATGGCACTCCACGCACTTCACCCGGGAGTGGGGAGACTGCTGGTAGGCGGTCCATTCCGGCCCCATCACCGAGTGGCAGGCGGTGCCGCAGAATTTCGGCTCATCCATGAACTTCAGGGTCCGAAAACCGGCACCGGTAATGAACAGCACGTTCACCATTGTCAAAACCAGGATGACCAGAAACACCCGGGAACCGAAGAACCCTTCCCGGACATCCCCGGGGTCAAACCGCTCATTCAGGAGTTCCTTAGTGGATTTCCCCTGTTTTTTGCGGTAGCGGTACCACGCCAGCGGCATCAGGGCCAGACCAACAATAAACATCGCGGGGAAGAGCATGTAGGTAATTAACCCGATGTAGGCGTTGTCCAGTACCCCGATCAACCGGAGAAATTCAAAAAACAGGAAACCGGCGAAGGCAGTGGTTGTCAGTATAACCCCCACCTGCCCGATCCGATTAACTGAGATTCCCCGGAGGAAATTTCGATATTTCCGAAACATGGTTCAATCGCTTCCCATCACTGGGTGGAAAACATTTTCCGGTAAATTTTCTGCATTTCCCCGTTCTTGATCGCCGCTTTCAGGTCTTTTGTCGGTTTCTGAAGCCACTGGTGCATCGGGTCGTCTTTCAGCAGCTTGTCAATGGCCGCATTGACTTCCGGGTCGTTGAGTTCACGGGCTTCCGGAATGAACTTGAAATAGAAATGCTGGGCAACTTCGTAGAAGCCATGCCACCAGGTGTAGTCCGGCCCGAACATTGCCGCACCGTGGCGGGCACGGCGCCCTTCATGGTGCCAGAGCTCCCAGTAGGTCCATTCAATTTTGTTGGAGAAAGCCGCCGGGTTTGTCAGCAGGTGTTTCTTCTTGATCAGCTTCATGATTTTGGTGGCCGGTACCGCAAACTTCTCATTGTACAGCTTTACGGTTGCATCCAACTGATAATAATGGCCGTCCGCAAAGGACTGGCCGTGACAGTTTGTGCAGACATCTTCCATGTTTTTGCGCTTCTGCTGCCAGTTTTTTTGTTTCCTGGAGATGGGTGCCCGGAGGTTCCAGGAAATGCGCGCGCCCACGTCATGGGTTACTTTCTGTTTCCGTGTGGCTGACATGTGGCAACTGGCGCAGGTGGGGGCTTCAAAATAATCCTGTCCCACAACCCACCGGTCCGCCTTCAGGTTCATGTCTTCCTTGTGCGTGAAATAGGCATTTCCATGCTTGGATTCTTCATAGATCTCTTTCTGCGGATGGTCCGGTCCCAGGTGGCACTTGGAGCAGGCCTCGGGCTGGCGCGCCTGCGCCTTTGAANNNGGCGGGTATGGCACGGGGTACAGGACCCCTTGGAGCCATCCGGGTTCAGCCGCCCGATTCCGCTGTTGGGCCAGGTTGTCCTGGACAGGCGGTTCGGTGATTTCGGGTCAATTTTTACCCTGGAACCGTGGCAGTTTTCACAGCCCTGGATCGCCACCGGTTCTCCCCCTGCAACGTGGGCCAGATACGCATCGTTGGAATCAAGGATTAACCCGGCTGTGGCATGGTGAGACCCGTCCACTTCCTTCATTTCCTTCTCGTGACACCGCCCGCAATCCATGGGTGTCACCAGCGTGGCGATCCGTGCGTCATAGTGCATGTACGCATCTTTATCGCCTTTCTTTGCCTGGTGACAGTCCAGGCATGTGACATTATGCCGGGCATGGGCAGATGAGAACCACTGCTTGTAGATTCCCGGTGACTTGTCCTTGTGACAAGTCATACATTTACCTGCAACCGTCGCAGGTGAAGGCGTTGCCCCCAAAACCAGGTAACCAGCCGTACAAACCAGAATAAAAGACCAGATTAATCGCTTCATAAAGTCCCCCTCCTTCTTGTGAGTAATAAACCTTCTTCACTCAAAAATTAAAACCTTTTATAAACAATAACACTTTATAGTATTTTTTCAAAAGTAACTTGATGCAGGTCAAGGAAGGGAGTGTTTTTTTGAAAATTTATCTGAACAATACTTGACTTTACAAAAATGGAATGTTAAAATTGCCCGCGTTGGGTGCTGGAAACGCGGTAAGCCCTACGATTTTCCTTGAAATTCATGAATGCCTGTTGTAGTTTCATTTGATGACGTCGGTCATGGGCAACTTTTGTGGCATCAAAAGACCGGCAGCTTCGTTTAATACCCCGAGTAACACAGAGCTCTCATGAATCTGGATGAAAAACACGAAGGAGTGACAAAGAATGAAAAAACAGATAAAAATACTTGCACTGACATTGGTAATCGCACTGGGACTCAGCAGTTCCGTTTACGCGCTGGACGCCTTGAAAAAAGGGGTGGAACCGGGGAAGTGGACCCAGGATCTTGTTGCGGCCACTGAATATGCGAAAAACAACGACCTGCCCATCATGGTCATGTTTACAGGATCTGACTGGTGCTACTGGTGCAAATTGATGGATAAGTCCGTATTTTCCGGAAATGAATTTTTTGATTGGGCCAAGGACAATATCGTACTGGTTGCCATTGATTTTCCGAGAGACAAAAGCAAGGTTCCCACAGAATTTCAGGCCCGAAATAAGCAGCTTGGACGGGAATTTAAGGTTCGCGGTGTTCCAACCTATGTGTTTTTGAAGCCGGATGGTAAAACGGAAATCGGTCGTCTCAGCGCCGGAAAAGGCAAAACACCAAAGAGCTTTATTCAGGAAATCAATCAATTTTTAAAGAAGTAAGAAAGAATTGAACAAGAGCGACGCTCATTTATCTGGCCACTATCGTTGCCGGTGCCGTCCTGGGTGGTGTGGCATTCGACACATGGTTTTCAGTCGCCTTTCAAAAAAGTTATGCCGCTGTTCATCATGCAAGTGAATGGTTTGACTGGGTCAAGACCGGGGGCTCGATAATCCTGGCACTCCTGTTGGTTCATACCCTCTGGCCTCGTAAGAAACGAGCTACCCGTGAAATGCCGGATACACCACGACATAGAACATTGCCAGTGATATAATTGCATCGCCCGAACATGTTCCAAAAGGTGGCACTATGGCAGACCGGTCGGGAAAAAAACTTCCTCTCCTTACTTCCCATGGAAAAACGATCGATATCCAGCTAGCCGATACAGACATTCTCTTTATGCGTCGTTTCTGTGAAAATCCGGGAGGAAAACCGGTATTGATGATCCATGGCGCCATTGAAGACAGTCATATTTTTTATTCTGAATCCGGCAGGGGATTGGCCCTTTACCTTGCAAAACAGGGATTTGATATCTATGTGGCCGATTTCCGTGGCCACGGCGGCAGCCGACCGGCCATCAGCCGGAAAAGTCGGTACGGACAGCATGAAATGATCTGTGAGGATTTTCCCGCCATGTTGCAGGCTGTCCAAAAGGAACGTGACAATATTCCTGTTTCTGTCGTGGCCCATTCCTGGGGTGGTGTGATTGTATCTTCTTCACTGGCCCGGTTTCCTGAAATCCGGGATACGGTTTCCACCCTGGTGTACTTTGGGTCAAAACGCGTTGTACAGGCACGAAATATCCAGAAATTCCTGAAAATTGACCTGATGTGGAAACTGGTCGGTGCCACGTTATGTCGTTTGTACGGTTATTTACCGGCGCGGCGATTCTCCATGGGAGCGGACAACGAAACCCTTGGTTATTTCCGGGAAAGCCGCCATTGGATTCGCCCCGGCGACTGGATAGACCCCAGGGACAGCTTTAACTACACCACTGCAGCAGCCGAAACGTTGTTCCCACATACCCTGTTTATCGCCGGTGCAGGAGACAAATGTCTGGGTTACCCTGGGGATGTGCGTTCATTTATGGATGAGCACGGACCAGATCAGCCGTTTCGATTTCTTCTCCTTTCCAGAGAGAATGGCAACCTTCTGGATTATGACCACATTGACATGCTGGTGGGAGAAAATGCGGTTCGCGACCATTTTCCACAGGTGGCACATTGGCTTCTGAATCCGGTACCTTAAATCACCTGGCCAATAATATTTGATTTGAAAAACAAGTTGAAAGCTGTGTGGCAGAGTGCCAGATATTGAATATTAGATGATGAGAAAAATCAGATAATTAGCGATTGACAGTCAATGATCAACTCCATATCTTTTTCCGATTAGAACACAGGCACCGGAGGCGCACAGAACACGGAATACTTCTCTTTTTACTCAACCTTGTTTTCCAGAGCTCCGGTCCAGTATGGCACGGATATGGTGAACAACTGAATCAATGGTATAGGGCTTGTAAATCAAGACATCCGGGATTCCGCCCCGTCCATTGAGAAAGTCATCTGTATAACCGGTGCAAAAAATTACGGGAATGGAAGGAAATCGGGATTTGAGATTATCAGCCAGTTCCATTCCACCCATTTCCGGCATAATTGCATCTGTAAAAACCAGGGAGATTTCATCCGGTTGTTTCTCAAGCAACTCAAGCGCTTTTTTACCATTTTCCACTTGTACAACACGGTAACCCAGCCGGTTGAGCCCATCTGCGGTAAACCTGCGGACCCCGTCATTGTCTTCAACCAGAAGGATTGTTTCGTCTCCCTTTGCCTTCAAATCTTCCAGCGGCTCCGGCTGCTGATCCTCCTGTATTTCTCCTTCTGCGATGGGCCAGTAGACGCGGAACGCCGCACCAAGACCGGGGGTAGAATGCACGTCGATAATGGCATTGTTTTGTTTCAGAATTCCGTAAACTGTAGCCAGTCCCAATCCAGTCCCCTTTCCCATTGGCTTGGTCGTAAAAAAAGGCTCAAAAATGTGATCGATCAATTCTTGCGACATCCCACAACCGGTGTCTGCAACCTCCAGCAACGCGAAATTACCGGCTGAAACGCCTTCAAACCGATTGGCATGCTTTTCATCCACAAACACCTGTCCGGTGATGATGTGAAGATTTCGGGGCGGTGGCTGCCCCGCCATAGCATCATGAGCGTTGACGACCAGATTCATCAAGATTTGCTGAATCTGGCTTTCATCCGCCAGAACAGGAAGAATATCCCCGGTGGCTTTCAACTCGAAGTGGATATCCGCACCGATAAGATGTTTCAACATGCTGTCCATTTCCACAACAATTCTGTTGAGATTGAGAATTACCGGCTTAATCATCTGCCTTCGACTGAACGCAAGCAGTTGCCCGGTCAATTTTGCCGCACGTTTGCCGGATGTGAGAATTTCAGTGAAATGGTGATGAAGCACACCGTTATTTCGGGACTTAACCGTCCCCATTTCCGCATTCCCGACAATGGTTGTCAGAATGTTGTTGAAATCATGGGCAATTCCACCTGCCAGCTTCCCAATTGCCTCCATTTTTCGGCTCTGGTTCAGTTGAGCTTCCAATTCCTCTTTTTCTGTAATATCCATTTTTACACCGGCGTAGTGGGTCACCTGGCCGGCTTCATTTTTCAATGGAAATATCAGTGCTTCTTCCAGGAAAGGCTCACCGCTCTTTCGTAAATTATACAAACGGCCCCGCCAGCTTTCCCCTTTGAAAAGGGCTGTCCAGATTTCCTGGTAGGTGGCCGGGGGTGTTTTCCCACTCTTGAGAAACCGGGGGTTTCTCCCCATTGTTTCACCAGCCGAATACCCCGTCATTTTTTCGAATCCCCGGTTGACATACACAATGTTACCCGCCAGGTCGGTAATCAGGATGGATTCGGTAGTCTGTTCAATGAGAGCGGATAAGCGCTGTTTCTCTGCCTCCATTTTTTTCAGTTCCTGAATGTTGCTCAAAGTTACCACCACCTGGTTCAGCGCCAGCTTTCCTGAAACAGTCGGGGCATACCACTCCAGGATGGCCGGGATGCGCTCCCCGGACATGGTCTGGACAGAAATTTCCGAAATAAAATGGTTTGTCCCCTTCCAGATGGTCAGGATCTCTTCCATGAAAACAGAGTCACTTTCCTCGGTAAACAGGCGATCCAGACTGCCCAGCAATTGCGCTCTGTCTGTCGCCCCAAAAAGTCGAAGTGTCGCGTCGTTCACGGAAATGACCTTTACCAGGGCTGCCGCTTCCCGGATCAGTTGAGGATTCTCTGTCAAATGGCTGTGAAGGTCCTTTATTCCATTTTTCCTCAATTTTTCCAGCCATTGCCCCACACCGGTGAAATCTTCATGCCAGATGGAAACTGGAGTCAGGTTTAGAATTTCACCACAACGACGGTTTTCTTTTCCCACGGCTTCCCGGCTTTCCACCAGCGGAGAAATGTCCCTGGCAAAAGTAATCACCCGCCATTGTCCTTCCTGCTCATAGAGATGGCTACTCACCTCCACTGGTACCCAGCGTCCGTCCCGCGTTTTAAATTGATGTTCCGAAACCATGCTCCTGATTGTCTGCAATTTTTTCCCCTGGGATTCGCTGAATTTTCCACCTGCAATATCGGATGGTGTCATCCGGCACAATTCCTCCCTTGTATAGCCCAGTATCTTGCAGGCCTGTTCATTCACATCCTGAAACACCGAAAAAGACCCATCCTCGTTCACGCCGTGAAAAAAGGCCATGTCATGAGATTCATCAAAAAGGTTTTTTCTTAACTCTTCGGAATGGGCCAGTCGTTCGCGGTTCGATATCAATCGACTGAGATGAGGCTTCCCCCAGATGATCCCAAACAACAAAATAATTGATACTGCAAGATTGATTATTTCACTTTCCCATGTGGCAGAAAAAGTGTCCCCGCTGGTCAGCATCTGCTGAACAACCAGGCCCTGGTGAATCGCCATGAACAAAACAGCAAAGGAAAAGACTGTCCAGGGAGTTTTTCTCCCTGAAATGCGAATCATGTAAAAAGCCAGAAAAGTAGCTGTCAACAGAATGGCCAATGATAAAATTGCCAGTACAATCATGTGACAACTCCCGGTTTGGAATTGAATTGCTAATAACTATTTTCAGTGTAGCGGAGTTTTAAATCAAAGTAAAGAAAGGATGCGACACATACGGTTTAAATACCTGCTCTTATCCGCCATAACCAGAATTTCCACCTGGACCTTTGTTTGCTGTAAGTACACGGATTGCAGATGCTCCCGGCAGCGGACATTTATTTTCGCAAATACCGCATCCAATACACAAATCCTCCACCACGTACGGCTGCTTGACCACCACTTCTTCTCCTTTCCGGTCTATGACAAGTTTATCCCGGAAGAGAATCGCCTTTTTGCTGGTGGGACAGTGTTCTTCGCAGACCATGCAGGGGATCCCATTGGCATAGGGCAGGCACCGGTTCACATCAAATACCGCAATGCCAATTACCGCTTTCTGTTTCGCCTGCAACAACAACTTGGGAATTGCACCGGTGGGACAAACCTGCCCGCAGAGGGTACAGTTGAATTCGCAGTAGCCCAACCGGGGTACCAGGCGGGGCGAAAACATTCCCTGATAACCACTTTCAAAAAAACATGGCTGCAATGCATTTTCAATACAGACCTTCATGCATTCTCCGCAACGAACACAAAGTGAAAGAAACTCTTCTTCGTTCTCCACCCCGGGCGGTCGAAGGAGAAAGGGATTCGGGGTTTTGGGACCCGCATTGACCTTTGCCGCCACCGGTAACGCGATTCCAGCCAACGCACTGCCCAAAAAGGCGCGACGGCCCAAATTCACCGGCTCATGATTGCTTCGTCGCGTGAACGCGAACCGGGGAGACTGGTTCACGCAGTCATCCACACAGTCCATGCACAGGTTACATTCTTCATGGTGCAGTTTTCCGGTATCCGGGTCAAAGGCGTTCATCCGACAATTGGGCGCGCATTGGGGACAGTTTTTACAGGAAGTAGCGGGAATCCGGCGAAAAAAACTCCACCGGGAGAAAACAGCCAGCAATGCCCCCAGCGGACACAGGTTACGGCACCAAAATCGCTTTCCCAGCTTCTCCAGTGCTCCGATTGCAATCAGAATCATCAGAGAAAAGGAGGAGAGGAAATAAAAAGATTGTCGAAACGGAAGGAGACCGTTCTTCAGTACAGAGTAAATCGGCTCCGTTACGTGATCCGCCACTGCCGGAGCATGGGCATAAATGGTGTCAAAAAATCCGGTGAAGAGCCAGTTGAGCATCGGGTCGATGGAAAACGCGGCACCTCGCACCAAAAGAGAAAAGGGATCCAGAAACCCGATGAGCTGCAAACTGAATGCCGAAGAAATAAGCAATACAATAAGAAGGAGATATTTTATTTTTCGAAGGTGAACGGTGGCGTGCTCCGGCGGGTGGATTCCCTTGTCCAGCCAGTCCAGCAGCGTACCCATGGGGCAGATCCATCCGCAGAAAACCCGGCCCAGTACCACCGTCAACAGGATCACAAAGAGAGACGGAAGCAAAATCAGAATCACTTTCCGGGCCGCCAGCATTACCGTGGCTGCCACAAGGGGATCCCATCTAAAAAAGAGATTAACCGCGTAAGGTAGCGTATCACTGCCGGAATAGTCTGTTTTCCGGAACAACACGAGAAAAAGAACGAGGAACAGAAACTGGGAGAGTCTTCGAAATGTCCTCGTGGTAGGCCGGTACTTCATCTCACACTCGAATCAGTTGAATTCGGGCAAGGTTCATTTCGCCCAACCCCATGGCGGCTGCCGCCCGGGTAGCCGGAATCTCTGCCGGTTTCAGGCCAAACAGCGTTGTTGCCACCGCATCCGCCGCCACCACATCCGGTGAGGCCAGTATCGTATTCAATACCTTGACATCCCGGAGACTTCCTCCCTGGGGGCCGTTTCGAAGGAGAATCCGGGTGGCATCCACTATGGTCACAGCCGGTCGAATCACCGTGTTGAGGTCCGCCAGGTTCTGGCCGATATTCTGGTGAATCTCCCCCCGATACCCACCAATTACACCCATGATGTTTTTCAATCCAATGGTAAGCCGTGCAAGGGAGTGGTGCTTGGCAACCGGTACATTGATGTAACAATCCGCTTCCAGTGCGTCCCGATAAAAAAGCCATTTGTGAATGGACTTCCCCTTTGAAATATCCACCGGAACAAATTTTCGTTTGTCAATGTAATCGCAGCGGACATTCTTCATTCCCTCCAGCACCGGTTTGATGCCGCTTTGATGGTAGCATCGACGCTCTTCGTTGCAGGTGTTGTCAAAAACAAGGACTTCCTTCGCCCCGGCAGCCAATGCCAGGGATACAACCGCCTTTACAACTTCGGGATTGGTATCCGCAGCCTGTTCCGGGCGACGATCCCAGCCGATATTGGGCTTGACCACCACGCGGTTTCCGGGTTTTACAAAAGCTTTCATGCCCCCCAATGGGGCCAATACCCGTTGTACAAAGGCCGTGATGTCTCCTCCAGTGCCAATGGCTACTTTGGGAAGCGGTCGCTCCGCCGCCATAAGTTCCGGAGTGATTTGAAACAGAGGACTTGCGAGTAAGGCCCCGGCAGACCACCCTGCCACTTGTCTCAGAAACTCCCGCCTGTCCATCTATTCCCTCCCACGAAAATGTTGCACCCATTATACATGGTTTGGAGGACAAGAAGCGACAGGGCCGAGGTTCGTTAAGTAAAGAACGTGAACTGGACATATGTTCCATTTCAAAATTCTGCTTCAAGCTTGTCTTCTTGTGTCTTTTTTCTTACACGTAAAAAGTGATAAAATGGCATTCAGTATGAAAATTGACGGGGGGAGCGAGAAATGAGTTCTGTTTTTTTAATTGTTGGAACAGTGGTCGCTTACCTGCTGGCGTACCGTCTCTATGGACGGTACCTGGGCAGTAAGATTTTCAAGCTGGATGATACCCGGCCCACACCGGCCCACACCATGCAAGATGATGTGGATTATCTACCAACAAAAAAAGAAATCCTTTTCGGACATCACTTCACGTCTATTGCCGGACTGGGGCCCATTGTCGGGCCTATCATTGCCGTGATCTGGGGCTGGTTGCCCGCCATGCTGTGGGTAGTGTTCGGTTCCATCCTGATTGGCGGTATCCATGACATGGGTTCCATCGTGGTTTCCATGCGGAATCGTGGATTGTCCATTGGTGAAATCGCCTCATCTCTGATTAACAAGCGAAGCCGGATGCTCTTCCTCCTTATTATTTTCTTCGAGCTCTGGATGGTGATTGCGGTTTTCGCGTTGATTATTGCCATTCTCTTTACTATGTATCCTGCTTCGGTACTGCCGGTCTGGCTCCAGATTCCCATCGCCATGGCGGTGGGCTGGTATGTCTACCGTAAGGGTGGCAATATCTATGTGGCTTCTCTCATTGCCATCATTCTGATGTATCTGACCATTGTGTTGGGTACATATGTTCCCCTTGAAATTCCATCAATTCTGGGCTTGTCTGCCACAGAAACCTGGATGGTCATTCTATTTATTTACGCTTTTGTGGCGTCCATCCTTCCGGTCTGGCTCCTGCTCCAGGCTCGTGATTTCATCAACGCACTGCAACTCGTTATCATTCTAATTCTGTTGGCCCTGGGGGTGCTAGTGGCCCATCCGGTAGTGGTGGCACCAATGGTTCAGGCCCATCCGATTGGTGCCCCGTCCATGATTCCCTTTCTTTTCATCATCATTGCCTGTGGGGCCAATTCGGGCTTTCACTCCCTTGTGGGCTCCGGTACGACCTCCAAACAGATCAACATGGAGTCGGATTCAAAGTTTATCGGCTATGGCGGAATGTTGATGGAGGGGGTTCTGGCCGCACTGGTAATTGTGGCGGTAACGGCCGGCATAGGTATGGGGACCGGCAGCGGTACCAATTTATTGACAGGCCAGGCCGCATGGCTCCACCACTATTCATCATGGAGTGCTATTCAGGGGCTGAACGCCAAACTGGCGGCTTTTGTCACAGGTGCCGTAAATATGATTGAAGTAATCGGGGTACCCAAGAATATTGCCGCCACCATTTTCGGGGTTTTTCTGGTTTCCTTTGCCAACACTACACTGGATACGGCGGCAAGAATCCAACGCTATGTCATCTCCGAAGTCTCACTGGACTACCGCATGCCCGTTTTGAGCAATAAGTATGTGGCCACTTTCCTTGCAGTGGCCACCGCCGCGTTGCTGGCTTTTTCCAATAAGGGGGGAAAGGGTGCCCTGACACTCTGGCCCCTGTTCGGTGCAGTGAACCAGTTACTGGCCGGATTGGCATTATTGATTATCACCGTTTACCTGAAACGGAAGGGATCAAGGGCCCTTGTGGCGGGGCTTCCCATGATTTTTATGGTTTCCATGACAGGCTATGCCATGGTTCTCAACATTCTTGATTTCATGAAAAAAGGGAATATACTATTGCTTCTGGTCGGCCTCGTGGTGCTGGTGCTGGAAATCTGGATGATCGGCGAAGCGGTTTTTGTGCTGACGAAAAAAGGGAAATACGGAGAATTGAATGGCGAAAATTTCGATTGACAAAGGCTACGATCACGGAAAAGCGGAAACAGAATGGTATCGAATGTGGGAAGACCGGAAATACTTCAAGGGAGAAGCTGTCTCGGATAAACCACCTTTTTCTGTTGTTATTCCGCCACCCAACATCACCGGAAACCTGCATATGGGGCATGCCCTGGTCTACACTCTACACGATGTATATGTCCGCTATCAGCGGATGAAGGGGAAAAACACACTCTGGCTCCCCGGGGTAGACCATGCGGGAATCGCTACCCAGAACGTGGTGGAAAAACAACTGGTAAAAGAAGGGAAAACCCGCAAGGACCTGGGACGAAAAGCCTTTGAAGAAAGGGTTTGGCAATGGAAAGATAAAAATGAAAGCGCAATTATGAACCAGCTCAGAAAACTGGGCTGTTCTGTGGATTGGTCCCGTCACCGGTTTACGCTGGATCCGGGGTTATCCAAAGCGGTTCGCAAGGTCTTCGTTACTCTGTACAAAGAAGGCCTTATCTACCGGGACACTATGCTGGTCAACTGGTGCCCCAGGTGCGAAACCGCCATTTCCGACCTGGAAGTCAAACACAAGGAACGAAACGGGAAACTCTGGTATTTCAAATACCCCGTGAAGGGAAGCGACCGTTTTTTGATAATTGCCACAACAAGACCGGAAACCATGCTGGGGGATACCGCCGTGGCGGTGCACCCAAAAGATGAACGGTATGCTTCTCTCGTGGGAAAACCGGTAATTCTGCCCATCGTCAACCGGGAAATTCCCATCATTGCAGATGACTTTGTGGATAAAGAATTCGGAACCGGTGCCGTGAAAGTAACACCTGCCCATGACCCCAACGATTATGACTGTGGAATCCGCCACAAACTTCCCACCATTGCCGTCATTGACAAATATGGCAAAATGTCGGAAGCAGCCGGTGAATTTGCCGGAATGGATCGATTCAAGGCGAGAAAAGCCGTAGTGGAAAAGATGGAGTCTCTGAACCTCATTGAAAAAATTGAAAAACATGTTCATGCGGTGGGAGAGTGCGATCGATGCTCCACTATCATTGAGCCTGCCATCTCTACCCAGTGGTTTGTTAAAATTAAGCCCCTGGCGGAACCGGCCCTGAAGGCGGTACAGGACGGTGATATACGATTTATACCGGAGAAATGGGTCAAAACTTACTATGAATGGATGAAAAACATCCATGACTGGTGCATTTCCCGCCAGCTCTGGTGGGGACACCGGATACCGGCCTGGCACTGCTCCGATTGTGGGCACATTACCGTGTCGGAAACCGATCCCAGTGCCTGCAAAAAATGCGGCTCCACACGAATTCAACAGGACCCGGATGTACTGGACACCTGGTTTTCTTCCGGACTCTGGCCCTTTTCCACACTGGGATGGCCCGATGAAACCGAGGAACTGAAAACCTTCTACCCCACATCGGTGCTCTTGACCGGCTTTGACATTCTCTTCTTCTGGGTGGCGCGGATGATTATGATGGGGTTGAAATTTATGGGAGACGTTCCCTTTAAAACCGTTTATTTCAACGCGCTTGTCCGGGACGAACACGGCAGTAAAATGTCCAAATCCAAGGGGAACGTCATTGACCCACTGACGGTGATGGAACAATTCGGCACGGATGCCCTGCGATTTACCCTGTCCATTATGGCTGTCCCCGGCACCGATATTTCCCTGTCGGAAAAACGGTTGGAAGGCTACCGGGCATTCTGCAATAAAATCTGGAACGCCACCCGTTTCGTATTAATAAACATTGACGAAGATCAGGAAACCGGCAATATTGATTACAGCCAATTGACTCTCTCGGACAAATGGATTTTATCCCGCTTGTCCCGGCTCACTGAGTCTGTGGATAAAAACATTAAAGAATTTCGCTTTCACGAAGCTGCCAACCAGCTTTACCATTTTCTCTGGGATGAATTCTGCGACTGGTACATTGAAGCATCCAAGCCCCGCCTTATAAATGGGGACGAACAGGTCAAAAAACTGCTGGTCCAGATCCTGACCCGAATCCTGAAACTCCTTCACCCTTTTATGCCCTACATCACCGAAGAAATCTATCAGAAACTGCCCGGCCATGGGGAAAGCATCGTCATTGAATCTTTCCCGGTCGCCAGACAAGACTGGCTGGACGAAAAAGCAGAGACGGAGTTCAACCTGCTGATGGAACTAGTGTCCCGTATCCGCAACATACGCGCGGAAAAAAACATTGCTCCCTCAAAAAAAGTAGAAGTCGAGATCCTGACCCTGTCAGAAAAGGCGGGGGCCCTGATCAAAGAGCAGGCTACACTGATTTCTTTCCTGGCCGGCACATCCAGACTGGAACAAGTTTTCGCCTTTGATGAAAATGCCATGTACAGTAAGGCTGTTGCCACCGGCATGGAAATTGGTGTTTCCCTGGAAAATCTCCTGGACAAAGAAGATGAAATAGCCCGGCTGCAACGGGAACTGGATAAACTGGAAAATGAATCAAATAAGCTGGCACGAAAGCTGAATAACGAAGACTTTTTATCAAAAGCACCCCGTGAAGTGGTGGAAAAGAACCGGACAAAATTCAAAGAATTAAAGGAAAAACAGAAGATTATGCGGGAGGGACTGGAAAAATTGGCCAATTGAACCCCAATACTGCCTATCTTCGGTGACTTGTATCACATCCTTGTGATTTTCGTTGTGAGATTTGTTCCACTTTCCCGAATTCGCTATAATCGGGATAGTAACAGTTTCCATCTGAAGAGGGAGGGCACAAACTATGCAACCGCCAATTCTACTCATTATCACAGCCGGGGGGGTTGGGAAACGGTTTGGCAAACCCTATCCCAAACAGTTGGAAAGGATTGAAGGTCAGTCCATTCTCAACAGAACCGCACTTTTTTTTGAGGCAATTCAGCCAAGTCAGGCCATTGTGACCTGCCCGGATGGGTTTGAGAAACAGTTCCAGAAAGACCTGAAAGGTATGAACTATCCGCTGAAAGTCATTTCAGGAGGGGCCACCAGGTTCGATTCAGTAAGAAAGGCCGTGAACCGGCTGGTAGACGAAACGTATTCATCCGGCAGTGTTGTCCTGGTTCATGACGGGGTTCGCCCCTTTCTGCGACTGGCTACAATAGAGCGAATTATCCGGGGTGTCATGGACACGGGCGCGGCCGCCCCCTACGTGCCCATCAGCGGCACCATCCGCCGCCTGAGACGGGAAGAATTCAGGGAAACTGTGGAGCGGAAAGAGGTTGTGGAAGTTACCACTCCCCAGGGTGCCACATTGGGTATACTCGCACATTGCTTTAATCGACAGAAACTCTCTTTTCCGGATGAAACCACCCTTCTTCACGCAGAGGGAATCCCGGTCCTTCCCGTGCTGGACTGGCACCTGAACGTCAAAATTACCACCCAGGCAGATATGGAAACCGCCCGTACGCTATGGTGCATGTGATGAGTGATTTCAGAATCGGACAGGGAATTGATTTTCACCGCTTCCAGCCAGGTCGATGCCTGGTGCTGGGCGGTGTCGAATTTCACGAACCCTATGGACTGGCCGGCCATTCCGACGCTGACGTGGTACTCCATGCGGTGGCGGATGCCGTATTGGGCGCTGTAGGGCTTGGAGATATCGGCCTGCACTTTCCGGATAGTGATCCCCGCTGGAAGGGTGCCGATTCCAGGAAACTGCTGGCCGAAATAGTGGCACTTGCCGCAGAAAAAGGATGGCAAGTTGGCAACGCGGACATAACTGTCATTGGCCAACAACCAAAAATCGCCGTGCATCGGGGTGAAATACAGCATTCCATCGCAGAAATTCTGGGAATTACCCCTGACCGGGTCAATGTCAAGGCCACCACCACCGAAGCCATGGGTGCCCTTGGCCGGGAAGAAGGCCTGGCCACCTTTGCTATTGTGATGATGGTAAAAATGAATTTGTCACACAATAACCGGACGGTCGATTCAGACAATTAAATTCTTTTCGTGGAATTTGTTATTATGAACACGTAGAACATCATTCAATGTAAGGAGGGAAAAATGCCAAAAATCGGTGTTTTGCTTTCGGGATGCGGTGTTTATGATGGTTCGGAGATACACGAAGCGGTGCTGACTCTGCTGGAACTGGATAAACAAAATTGTGAAGTTCTAATTGTGGCACCGGATAAAGCCCAGATGCACGTGGTGAATCACCTCACCGGCGAAGTAATGCCTGAAGAAGAAAGAAACGTTCTGGTGGAATCTGCCCGTATTGCACGGGGAGCGATTACGAACATTGACTCATTGAATCCGACAGAGCTGGATGCACTGGTACTGCCCGGCGGCTTTGGCGCTGCCAAGAACCTCTGTGACTTTGCGGTGGCGGGAGCAGAGGCCTCTGTGGATACGGCAGTAGCACGGCTTTTAAGAACGGTTCACGAAATGGGGAAGCCTATTGCAGCCATCTGCATTTCCCCGGCAGTGGTGGCTGCGGCGCTTGGTGAAATCAACCCGGAATTGACCATCGGAAATGACAAGGCCACTGCAGAAGCCTTGGAAGCAATGGGCGCGATGCATTTCCAGTGTCCGGTGGAGGGCTTCCATGTGGACAAAAAAAACAAACTGATTTCTACCCCCGCCTACATGCTGGGTAAACGCATTTCGGATGTCCACGCGGGTATTTCCAATATGGTGGACGCACTGTTGGATATGATCTGAAAGGAAAAATAGCTTAAGTGCATCCGTATGAAAAATCGGGAATTCCCTCTTTTTCTTTCAGTTGTTTATTTTTCCAGGTCTGTATTTCCAAGTTGCGTAGAAGATGCCCACTAATATATAAAAAGGTAATGCCACCTCGGCATCTTTCAAAGTACATTCTGTCAGGCCCTCAGCGTGAAAGGCAAGGAAAGCTGTAAAAATCACCAGAAAAACGGCTTTTTGCACCTGATCCCTGGAATGCCGCCATGCATTGAACATATCCCAGGCCACCCTTCCCCAGAAAAGCAGGAAAATAATCAGCCCCACGATTCCTGTGGTGGCAGCAACTTCAAGAATATTGCAGTGGGCATGGTTAAACCGGATTAAGTCCTGATGAGATTTGTCCACATGCGTTTTCAGAAATTCACGAAAATTACCATAACCGATGCCCAAAACAGGGTGAGTGGCAAATCCACGGATTCCATAGTGCCAGATTTGCATCCGGGTCACATGGTTCAGGTCAATTTTACGAAAGCGCCAGAAGAGACGTTTATTACTTTGATTTGCTGCCAAGATCAGGATCAGAACCACTAATACCATCATTACGCCTCGTTTACCAAAGAGTTTTACAACAAGCCATGTTCCTGCTACAGCCACGACAACGAGGGGCGTACGGGTGCGGGTTGAAATAATTCCCGCCAGGACCAGAAGGGAGCAGCCGGATATTATCAACTTAATCCAAAGGGGCCGGGCCAGCCATGTTGCGAGAATGGCAGCGAGAAAACCGAGTGTCAGCACCTCCGCCAAGGTATTGGGCTGTGAAAAAAAAGCACCGGAAAGAACATAATACCCTTTCCAGAAAAAGGGTTTTGAAAGTGTTTCTCCGAAAAAAATCTGGAGCACGGCGTAAGCGGCAGCCAGTGTGGATGCTCCCACAAACAACCCGAGAAACCATTTCCAGTGTCGCCCAACCTGTGGGGCGGTAATCATTACGACGGGAATGATTATCATAAAAAAATGACGTCGGATCCATGGAAGAGAAACGGAGACATCCGGAGAATTGATCAGGGACAGGAAAGGGATGAAAAGTAACAGCATAAAGGAAATCGTGGTGAATTTGTTCCATTTTCCGGTTCTCTGCCCAGAGCTTTTCAAAAATGCGGGTAAAGAAAGAACCAGTAAGCCAAGAGATAGTTCCAACGCGGAAATGGAAAGGGGTATAGAAACACATGCAAGGGCATAAATCAGGGTTAATAACATGGCATATTTCGCATTCTTCATGGAAAAAGTATAGCAGAGAATGAGACAGCCTGGTGCCGTAAACTGGTAAATCTCGGTCAATCCGGCAGAAATCCTCCGTGACACAAAAGGACGGGTGCCGAAAACTCTCCACTCATAGTATAATCATCATGACAACTCAATATCGGCAATGTGAAGTTGCTATGGGGAGGCAAATCTGGTTAATCGAGTCTTTGGACTGGCAACTTGGAAACGGGGAATTATTCTGGCAATCGTGGACGCCTTGGTGCTTTCATTTTCTCTTATCTTCACAACGTATCTATTGAAGGCTCCGTTGGAACCAGGTTTCAGAATCGCAATTATAACTATATTTTACATGTTGTTTCTTTACGCTTTTGACTTCTATTCTCCCCGGCAGTTCGATTCCAGCCGAAATTTATACGCGGTCTTTCTGGTTTTGCTGTTTTCGATTTCCCTTTCAGTACTTTTGAGCTACGCCCTGTTCTTTCGCCCTATCGGCAGAAAAATCCTGCTCCTTCATACCACTTTTGTATTTTTCTATTTCTTTTTCAGGGGGAAGTTTCTTTCCGGCGCAAAAAATCATGTCCGAAATCGATTCCTGCTGGTTGAAACATCTGCCACAGACTTGACGCCCGAAACTCGGGAAAAACTGTTGGAGCACGGTGTAATTCTCTCCCTGCCTTCAAATGGGGAAATCCCTCCTGCAACCGGTCCAGGCAAGGATTTTTACATTGTGGAACAGGTTGAGAAGTTAAAGGAGAATGAAATACACAGGCTTTTACTGGAAAAACTCCAGGGCAAGCCTGTTTTTACGCTGGCAGGATTCTACGAATATTTTTTCAGACAGGTGGCGGCTGACCTGGTGGACAGCCGGTTCTTTTTCGAACCCACCGGTTTCAATCGGGCCATGCGCAGATTCCCCATGGCGGTGAAACGAATTTTTGACCTGATTCTGGCGGTGGTTCTTTTGTGTCTGGCCGCACCGGTCATGTTGCTCACAGTCTTAGCCATTCGGCTGGAATCCAAAGGGCCGGCCTTGTTTCGGCAGAGCCGGACCGGCCTCCACGGAGAAGCCTTCACTATCCTGAAATTCCGTTCTATGCGCAACGAAGCGGAAGAATCGGGTAAGCCCCAGTGGGCGTCTGAAGATGACCCGAGAATTACACGAATCGGCCGGTTGATTCGCAAACTGAGGGTTGATGAGCTGCCTCAGTTGATCAATGTAATTCGGGGAGAAATGAGTTTTGTGGGACCCCGACCGGAACGTCCTGAATTTGACAGTCAACTGAAGATAAAACTCCCCTTCTATATGTTCCGTTACTTGGTCAAACCCGGCATCACGGGCTGGGCACAGGTAAATTACGGTTATGGCGCTTCAGTGAAAGATGCCCTTGAGAAACTGAAATACGATCTCTATTACGTTAAAAACATATCCTTTCTTTTAGACATTGAGGTTTTCCTGAAAACCGCCGCCACAGTCTTTCTGGCAAAGGGCCGTTGATGAATGGCTACACAACAGTCATAACAAGGAGTACAAATGGGGTTGTTTAATCGGGAAATCCGGAAGAATGTAATGATAACAATCCTGACACAAATATTGATAGCAATTTCTTTTTTAGTAATGCTTGGAGTGATTTCCCGAATTTTTTCAAAGGAAGAAATGGGGCTGTACGGCAACTACAAAAGCTTACTCCAATCCCTCTTTTTTCTGTACACGTTCGGAATGGATATTGGGTTGGCACGGTATCTTGGCTTTTACGACAACAATCGGGAAATGCAGGACCGCTGTTTTTCAACTGTTGTGGTTCTTTATCTGGTTTTGTTAATAGGCTCTACTATAATCCTGTGCTTTCTCGGCAATTTCCTGACCCGGCATTTTCTTGGAGGAGATAAAACGTTATTTTATTACACTGTGTTGGCTTTGATATTGATTGGTGCATTTAAAATTGTCTACACTTTTTATCAGGGCACACGCCACATGGTGGCTGCCAATTTTCTTCAATTGTTCGTCCTCGCAGGGGGAAATTTTCTTCTTACCGCCTTGATTTTAGGTGGAATTGTCCAAACCCTTAAAAGCGCAATCCTGATACTGTCGATTGTTATGGCCATCGCACTGGTTCCATTGATGATTCTAATCCGGCATCAGTTTCACTGGCAGTTTAATTTTTCAGAAATAATTCGCTATTCACTTCCAAGAGCTCCGCATATTTTTTTGGCCGGTATTATGCTGACATTCGGCATCATATTGGCCAGTTATTATTATTCCTATTCCCTTGCCGGGGATTTCACTGTGACAACCAGGCTTTTTCGTATTCTCGGAATGGGCGCATATGGTTTCAATATGGTACTTCTCCCAGAAGTCGCGGCCATGGTGGGGGCTGGGAAACACATTGAGCTGAGCCTGTCCCTGGACAGGTACGGAAATCTTATTATGCATATTGGTTTGGTCGGTATGTTTGCCTGTTACGTTTTAAGCCCTCTGCTAATCCGGTTGTGGCTGGCGGAACAATACATGTCTGCTGTGCCAATTCTTCAGATTTTTTCCTTTTCCATTCCTTTATACTTGTATTATTTGATGTTTCGTAGTGCTATCCACGGTATGGATGAACGTCCTGTTCAACTATATATTGATTTGGTATCTTTTGCCGTACTTCTGTTCGCATTTTTTGGATTGAAATCCTGGGTTGATAATCCGGCCATTCTGATCTCCATCACCATGGCCATATCATTTTCTACCAACGGGCTATTGTCTATCTACTATTTGAACCGCTATGCCTCAGTTCCGTTTCGATTCAAACTCTGGGGTATCCATGGGCTTGTTGTGTTAACTGCCATTGTTCTGTCACATTGGAACCTCGCAGGGTCTGCCTTGTTGTTTATCACAGGAGAAGCAATTTTTGCTTTTATGATGCGTCGGGAATGGAGGTCCCTTTTTCATGTGTGACTTCTTGTTCCTTCATGGAGTCTGACTTCCCCAGTATCATTACCGCCCCCCCGAAGAAAAGGAGCACTCTTGTGGCTTCCAGACCGAACGATGTCATGAAAAAAAGAAACAGGTAGATTGTAGAAAGAAAGAAACCGGCAAAAGGCGTGCGAAGCCCTCCTTTTTTCAAAAAAGAAATTCCCCGTTGAAAGAGGTACCCGAGCCAAGTAAGCATGATGAGTCCCCCCGCAATACCATGTTCCAGAAAAGATTCCAAAATTAAATTATGGGGAAACTTGAGATAGTGGTAACGGGCAAATCCACCAAGTCCGATCCCGGAGAACCACCGTTCAGCCAGAATTCTTTTGCTGACCTGATATAAAGTCAGCCGCAGGTTAATAGATGAACCTTTGTGACTTTTGAAAATAAGAAAAAAACGTGTAAAAAAATCGGGATAAAGCTGATAGGTAATCATCGTACCCAGTATCAGTATAATTACGGTAAACAGGGCCAGCAGGTGTTTATGCCGGAACACGTACAGAAGGTAAATAAGAAGAACGGCCGGCGCAAAAAGAATCCCGGCCCGTGAGTTGGTTTTAAACACAAGAACCAGTGCAATCAGCATGGCAACCACATAGCAAAACTTCGGGAAAAGCCGCTGTTCCTGGACAAACATCACGGCTGCAAACATCAATGTAATCCCGGCAAGTTCAGCCATGGTTAAGTAGCTGTTTCCCGCTCCTTTAATCTGTATGGAGGTTGGGAAAACGAGAAACAGTGCAAGGCAAATGATGGCTCCGAGCATGACGGTTAACCACGCGAAATGCCGCATTTCCTTTCCGGACATCAATTTTGGGAAGAAATAGAATGGGACTGCCAGAAGGGAAAAACGAATCAGTTTGAACGTAGCATATTCCCGTACCTCATAGGGGGCATGAAAATATTCCAGACATACCAGCAGCAAATAGATTAAAATCAGGAAATCCGGAACATCAAGTCGGGGTAAGGTTCGTTTTTTGAAAAAGAAAAGAACAACGGTAAGGATTAAAAAGAGTGCGTAAAAGGCTACCGTAAGGTCAATAGTGCGAGGAATCGGATTCAAAGGACTTGCTTTAATTATCGGAGCATACAGCGTTAGCATCAATAAAACTTCTGCGTGGCGAACACCATAAAACAAAGCCCCTGCCAACAGGCAGATAGAGATGGAAATCACGAAGCCCCAAATATGAAATAAAGGTATCAGAAAGAGAGGCATCAACACAATTATCAGCCATTTCTCATTAGTGAAGGCCGACGACGTCAAGTTTCTCAATTGAGATACCTCCTTTTTCACGATAAAAGCTGAATCCGATAGCAATTTTTTCACATGTTGGGGCAAGACACAGCCAATCCTCATTAAAACCCGGGTATGATGTTGGCCATATGAGCGTTTGTCTTCCCTGTCGGCATTTTACCGGCTTCGGATGTGATAAACAGATACGGTCACCTTTCCTGTTATATTGAGAAATAATCGGATAAATGAGAATCGGTTTTGGAATATGACCAAGTTTGAAAAGAACCATCAGCTTTCTGCTTTTTTTTATTGGGATAGATCCTGCATTTTGTTCCCATAAAGGACCATTAGCAAAAGCAAATATCGTTTTCTTCCCTGGGGAAAACATTTGGATTGCATCGCCATTATCCCAGAAACGAACAGGTGGTTTGCCGGATACATCCGAATAAGCCACCATTGGAAGAGTATGTATATCAGATACAAACTGATGGGAATGGGTTGAAGGTGGAGGAACCGGCATCTGTGGATAGAGAATTTTGTACAGATAAAATGCCCGGTTATGTCCCAGAAGCTTCACCAGACCGGGGTTTGTGAACAGATCACGAACAAAACTGTCTGATTCAAAGGGTGTCGGGGCCCATGGCATAAGAATATGAGTAAATCCCTTTTCTTTCAAAAGGGTAAGTACGTTGTTGATCGAGGGTTGGTGATAAAGGTCCGCCAAAACTGGATCCATTGAGTCCCGTCCTTTTTTCTGATTGTACAGAAAAAAGTAAGGGGTATGAACAACCAGAACCTGATCTTCCGGAGATACAAATTGCTTCACAGTCTGGACCATTGATTTATAATAATCCGGCTTCTGTTTATAGGGGTTCCAGAAAAAAATTGTAGCCAGAAAAGCAAATGAAGCGGCAAGAAAACCGATGGCATGAAATATTCTCCCTTGAAAGCCGTAAGCGCCAGCAATAAGCAGGAGAGGGAGAACGGTCAGGGGATATCGGGGACTTAGAATGGCAATTCTGAAATGTCCCGGAAGCAAATGAAATGCCAGGTACGTGACCAGAAGTACGGATAAAGCAAGAGGAGGACGGTATTGTCTGCGAATAATTGCCGACAGTAGCGATACAAATCCGAAAAGAAACGAAATTCCATAGATTGAAATGCGCGTGACAGGCCCCAGGATACCTTTGATAAGAATATCTGAAGATGAAATCATCCCCCTTTGACTGAATTGAAATGCGATTGCTTTCTTTGTTAATTCTGGAAATGTAGAGAGAAAAACTGGTGTGGCATCCAGTGCTCCGAGCTGAACAAGGTTCCATCCATACCAAAACCCCCCTACGATGATTGATGTAATCAGAAACCGAAAAGCCGGGTTCAACGCTTTTTGCCTGTATCGGAGAAACAAATAGCCGATCACACCGGGAAGGGTCAATAATCCGATGGTGTGTGATGCCATTGCCACGCCCGCAAAAATGCCGACCGTAATTGCAGGAAAATCACTTTCTTTATTGACCATCAATAGCCCGACCGCCGTAAAGAAAAACATGCGCAAAGGCGCAGTGAACCCCATTGTTGCCGTAGTCACCGCAATTGGTGTCGACGCAAGAACCATGGTAATAACAGTGGCAATTAGTAAATTTGTTTTTTCTCGAATGGTAATAAAAAACAATACCAGGAGAAACATGAAAAAGATGGTACTGACGTAGGGCGCCAAGACATTGAGGTGAAAAAGAGATAACCAACTGTAAATTAAAGATAAAAGCGGTGGGTGAGCAAACCAGGAGAAAACGGGACTCCCACGACCGGGGAGAATAAATGGAAAGTCCCGGATCATTCTACCCGGAATAAATGCTTTTCCAATTAACGCATAGTTTGCAGGGTCAAAAGAAACAAACGTTCTCGTCACAATAAAAAAAACTGGAAGACAAATGAGAACAGGAAGTAACAAACTGAAATCAAATTGTTTCTTCTCTGGTTTAGACTGATAATAGAGGCTTACACCCAGAAGGATAAAGCTGAAAAAGAGATAGCCTATACGAATAGTTTTAGAAGGCAATTGCGGCACAAGAAGTAATATATAACCGAGGGACAGCCCAAGAACTGCGGGTGTCAGGCCTGCTGACAGAATCCCCCGGTATCTCTCTGGGACATTGTGCAGAAAACGACGAATAACAATCCAGAAGATGAACGAAACAATCAATCCACCTAATTGAATGAAATGATCATACATAGTTTAATTTACGTTTGAACCCCACAGTAACGACAAATATAAATACAGTAAGAACGCCGAGGAAAATTCCGGCAATTATTGTATAAATTAGTTTCGGAAACACCGGTTGGTCCGGTTTGACTGGCTGATCAATAATGGTCATCTCTTTGGTTTTGCCGATAATTTCAATCTTTGATTCAAGGCCTGTCTGGTAAATTTTCTCATATCCTTTCTGGGCTGAAGTAAATTCACTTTCCAGTGCCATGTATTGAGATTTCAGTGGATAATACTTCGATTCCAGCTTATGCAGCCGAAAGTTCAATTTTACCAATGTCTGCTGCTTTTGTTTCAGCTGAACTTTCAGTTCTTTCAGGCGACGATTTGCATCAAGTTTTCTATTATCCGCCTTGATCACGGCCAACTTTGCTTCTGTTTCTGCAATCTCCGCCTGTATTCTGGCAAGGGAAGCAAATGATTTGGGCGTCATCCCGGACTGAGTGATCTGAGAGTTCAGATGACTCGCCACAGCGGCACTTTCCACCGGTGGGAAAACAGCCAGTTCCCCGGTTCCCTCTAAGGCGATGCGGTTTCTCAGGAAATCAACTTCCATAGCCATTCGGGGAACCGGATGTTTGGCGAGAAAATCATCCAGTGTTTTGCGG
Source organism: Acidobacteriota bacterium (assembly GCA_013151025.1). Classification (GTDB taxonomy): domain Bacteria; phylum Acidobacteriota; class Holophagae; order Thermotomaculales; family Thermotomaculaceae; genus UM-FILTER-49-7. The sequence goes on along the minus strand of JAADJC010000137.1, from coordinate 1,724 downwards.
GCTGTCTCCAGTTGATTGGATGCGGCCCGGACCTGCATCTCACTGAAACGGTATCCGGCGTGGACTTCCTCGTCAACCACTTGCTTATTTAATACCAATGCGGAGTTTCCCAGCATTTTGGCAATCTGAAAGCTGATTTCAGGATCCCGGAACGTTACCAGCAGTTTAATAATTGCGGTATCTTCCACCGTCGTAACTTCAAAAGACTTTTCAAATTTCTCAAAGTCCATTTCATATTTACGTTTTATATCTAATTGATCATATATTTCGCGGTAAAGGGAATGATTATCTACAAAATTCAGGTAGGTATCAATATCCAGCTTTTTCCCTTCCAAAGTCTTTCGGATCAGTTTGGATTCCAGTACCATGAATGTGGTTCTGGTTTCGTAGATTGAAGGCAAAACAAAATATGCCAGAATCCCTACAATCAAGCCTGTGACAATTAAGATGACTGAAATCTTCCGTTTTTCATTTAGAATTTTGATAAACTCCACTACGTCCATCACACTACCTCACATAACCTTTCGGTTAATCTAATGCCATCAAGAAACAGGCGGACTTCAATTCTATCATGAGACTGAACCTCCCCAACCCCGGATGGAGTACCTGTAAACAGTATGTCATTTTCCTGAATCTCAACCAGAGATTCCAGATGCCGAACAAGGGAGGGTAAACTGAAAATAGTCTGGTTATACTTCCCTGCTTGACGCTGTTCACCATTTACCCATGTTTCAACACGTAAATTGCTAAGCTGACTTCTTGAAACTTGCACAAATGTACGACTAATTGCGGCACTTCCACGAAAACATTTCGCCTCAAACCAGGGCCATCCTTCCTTCTTTATTCGAGATTGAACATCCCGGGCAGTAAAATCAATTCCACAACTTACCCAGAAGTGATCAGTATCGGACAAAACGCTGGAAGGGCCGGGGAGCAAAAAGACCATTTCTCCTTCAAAGTGCAAATTTTGTGTGTGGATTGGATATGGGATACTTCCGGATGTTATAGCACAACTGACCGGCTTGATGAAAATGAGAGGATGTTCGGGCTGTTTATTCCGCAGTTCTTCAACATGTTCCACATAATTTCGTCCAACAAAATAAATATTGCGAAACTCAGGACATGGTTTGTATTTTATCGGCATTGCTTTTCTCCTTCCGATGCTGAAGAATTATAACATATTCTGTTCGATACACTATTCTTGATTCATTGCCTTTCCGGTATAAATGGACCGTGGGTCCGGGGTGAGAGCATTCCAATCATATTGGCCACGAATTGCTGCCAGCTTTCCAATGAGTCTTTCGTGATTCTGAACTACATATTCCAGAGATTTCCGTATGGATTGGAGATCATTTCGTTCAAAAACGATTTCCTTCATATTGTGACGATTAGCGAAATGAGCATTGTCTCCACTGTTGCTTGTAATAAAACATGCCCCATAGAACAAAAGTGTGTACAGCACACCTGATTGTGTGACATTCAAGTAAGGAAAAATGAAAATCACGGGTCGCCGCAGCAGTTCCCGCAGTTCATCATCCTCTAAGAAACGATTTGTTACCTGAATATTGCATGCCTGGAGCCGATTCAACAGTTGCTCCATCCCCGGATCCCACTTTCCATAAACTTCAAATCGAAAATCACTGAACTGGTAAGATTCAGCCATTTCTGCAAGTAGCTCAATTCCCTTATATGGTTTGATATTTCCCCAGAAAACAATGGTTTTT
>JAADJC010000036.1 GCA_013151025.1 Acidobacteriota bacterium | reverse complement strand
CTCCCCGATTCGGTTTTCCGGGGCTGTCCCCCCGAATTGCTTTTGTCGCTTTTAACGGTTACTGCCTCTTGCGGTTCGTTGGCAGATTCAGTTGCTGTACGTGTAACGGTATCATTGACGGGTCGGTTCAACGTTTTCGTCGGGACGGGTTGTGTTTTCTGTTCCGGTGAACGGAACCGGAAGGAGGATGCCGGCCCCTCATTTTGAGCAGGGATGAGACGGGAACCGGATACGGTCAGCATGAATCCGGGTTTGCCGACAGATTCAATCCGGGATATACCATCGCTGTTTTCCTGTATTTTGAAACTGGCCATTCTCTTAAACCAGTCGCTGTGTTTCCTGTAAGACAGGGTAATCTGGTTTCCGTCAACAATCAGAAAGTAGTTGGGTGATTGTTCCCATTGGAAGGAAACCCCTTCTTTGTTGAGTCCGTCCACAACAAGGAATGTGGCATTTTTCCTGTCAAGTGAAGTACGGAGCACCCCCGTTGTCACCTGGAAGCCCCGGACAACGATGGCTTTCCCGCTGTTCCCCTCCATCAGGACAACCCTTCTGCCGGAACCGGCCAGCACAGGGAATTGAAACAGGAACATCAGGATTACAAGGAAAAAGAAAAGTGGAATGAAAGCACGATGTGAACCGGGTTTCAGTTCTGGAGCCGATACCGCCGTTCTTTTCAACACAATTTGCAATCCAACAGACGACCGTACTTTAGTAGCATTATCCCTCACCCGATATTTTCATCAATGCTATCTCAGGGCAGTATCAATGTCAAATACTCTTTCCTCCGGAATGAGTTGGGGTAAGAAAAATCAGAGAGCAAACGGTGTATTGCGCCGGGTGATAGGTGTTGGGTGTTAGTTAGCAGAAAAATCAGAGAGTTAGCAGGAGCAGTACAAGTAAAAGTACGGGAGAGAGCAGGGAATTGGCCATGAACAAACAGTCAATGGCAAATTCCCTGCCCTTTTCCGGTTCTCTTTTTTGACAAAAATGACTCAGCGGATATAATGGTACAAACTTTTCCCGGGGAAGGAGTCCCCCATTAAACCGCCGAGCGGCTGATGACTCCTGATTGGAACAGACAACGTCAGGAGGGTCCATGACCAATCAGGAATCCGTCAGAAGGAAAATCAATCCACGAGAAACGGCCACTTCTCCTTCAAACCCGTCATGTCTTCCCGATTTGCTGGAAAATGCAGTTACACTCCTCCAATCCCAACGCCCGGATGCCATTCAGTTGGCAAAGTTAAATGATATTCGCGAGCAGTTGCGGGAGGAACGGCTTCATCTCGCGGTACTGGGCCAATTCAAGCGGGGAAAGAGCACGCTTTTGAACGCGATTCTCGGGGAAGCGCTCCTTCCCAGCTCCGTTTTACCGGTTACCGCTCTTCCCACCTGGATTCGTTCCGGAAAAACTCTCGTTAAAATCACTATGGAGAAAAATGGGGCTTCTGTTGTTGAAGAACACCGAAGCGGAAACCTGACGGATTTTCTAAACCGGTATGTAAACGAGGCTGCCAACCCGGAAAATGTTCTAAATGTGACAGATATTCAGGTGTTTCACGATTCGGAAATATTGAAAAAAGGGGTCGTGTTCATTGACACACCGGGCATCGGTTCTACTTTTCGCCATAACACCGCTGCCACTATGAATTTTCTTCCCCAGTGCGATGCCGCGCTCTTTGTTACGTCAGCTGACCCGCCATTGACAGAAACCGAGATTGAATTCCTGAAATCCGTCCGGGACCGGGTCCCCCGGCTGTTTTTTATTCTGAACAAAACAGATTATCTGGACGAAGAAGAATTGGAACAGGCGGTCTCTTTTTTGAAAAAAACCGTCCGAACTCAAGCCGGAATTGACCCGGAACCGGTCTTTGCCGTTTCAGCAAAAAAAGGCCTGATGGCAAAACTTAAAAAAAACAGCACAGGATGGAAAGAAAGCGGCATGGCGGACCTGGAAGCCCGGATCTTCAGCTTCCTCGCCGGGGAAAAGCAGGCCGCGCTTTATGAAGCGTTGAACCGCCGGACACTGGACATTCTGAACAATCTTCTGATGGAACTGAACCTGTCGCTTAAATCCATGGAACTCCCGCTCACCGACCTGGAACAGCGAATCACACTCTTTGAGGAAAAACTGGGACACACCCGCGATGAACGCCTCGCGGTTCTGGACCGGCTGGCGGGAGAGGAGAAACGCACCTTGAAGAAGATGGAAGAGGAAGCGGAACAATTGAGAGTGGACGCCCTGAAAGACATTGAACAGACTATCGAAAAAGCGGCAAGGGGCCGAAGCGCCAGAGAATGGGAGGCGGCTGCCCGGGAAAAACTGGCCGGTTTCATTCCCGGTTATTTTGAAAATCGCCTGGGGCGTTTTTCCCGGCGCTTCAAAAAACGGATGGCATTAACCCTGGAGCCGTTACAAAAAGAAACCGACCATCTCATCGAATCCATCCGGCATAAGGCTGCGGACATTTTTGAAATTCAGTTCTATGCTCCAAAGAGCGGGACCGCGTTTGTGGCGCGTCAGAAACCCTATTGGATCACTCACAAATGGAAGCAAAGCCTGTCTCCTGTTCCCCCGGGAACGCTGGACAGGGTATTGGGAGCGAGCCTGCAGCAGAAACGTGCCAGAAAACGGGTTCTGGAACAGGTGGAAGAACTGGTACGAAATAACGTGGAAAACCTCCGCTGGTCCATTTTCCAGAGTATCCAGACCTCTTTCCGCCGTTTCAGCAACCGGATGAACGAAACTTTCAATGCTACCCTTAGTGCCACCCGGGGCGCAATGGAAGCTGCCGCCAGGAAGCGAAGGGAAAAGGGGAAAGATGCCGAGAATGAAATCCGGCAAGCCCGACAACTGATTGAGCAGATACAAGAAATCTCCGGCATCCTTTCGGAGACTGTAAAAACAGGCGCAGATGAATCCGCTGAGGCTTAATCCCCCGTGTCTGCAAACCGGTTGTAAAGCCAGGCAAATACAGCGCCACCGACAAATCCATCCGCCAACGCCCATAGGAGGCCGATAAAACTGCCTGCCGGGCTGATGCTGTATCCCCGGTACAATTGGCTGATGAAAGTCACCTCACCAGTGTTACCGTCAAGAATAATAATCCACCATGTCATACAGAACAGCCCCAGCCCCCAGACCAGGCTGCTGGTCAGTGCAAATGCTTTTACATTCAATTTCATTTTTCCGTCCTCCTTTCAAAATGGAAATTCGGCTACCGGACCCCGTTTCCGTATACTCGGTATCCGACGACCGCTCATATTCCTCATCTCATCTAGTGTTATTTTCAGGATAGCATTGGTCGGCTCAATTTGTCAAAATTTCAATTGCCTTCATCATCCGGAATCATTCCTGTTAGTTATCCATTAACCTGAAAAATTGGCCTCTTCTGTTAAAAACTCCAGTTAAATAAAGCATGTTCATGTACAAACACTATGCATTATTCCCAAGTCATTGTTATGAATGGACTTTTATAGCCTACACACCCATTGTGCAATCTGTTAAAACCCGTGTTATTACTGGAATTTCGCTCTTTTTTGCCGACTTTTCCACAGCGTTTTCCACAGATTCTGTGAATAAGATTCAAAGTCCTTTGTTTCAGAGTACATCCGTAAAACATCGTCCTTAAAAGTAACTTTATCTCTCATTGAATCACCCACTCTCCGACAAAAAAATGACAAAATAAAAGGGGAGCTATGCTCCCCTTTTATTCCTTAAATCAACCGACTTCAGGACAGGATTTCTTCCAGGGTCACATAATCACCGACCCTACCGGTGAGATTCTCGATTTCAGTATTTACCGGCAGCGTTTTTTTGCCTTTCTTCCAGTTTGCAGGGCAAACTTCGCCGGTTTTGTACGAATGCTGCCACGCCTGGACCTGGCGAATCAATTCATGTACATTACGCCCCACAGAAGGCGCCATCGTTTCCTCCGTTACCACGATGCCATCGGGATTCACAATAAACCGGCCTCTGAGAGCAACGCCCTCCTCCTCAATCATTACACCGAAAGAACGGGTAACCTGTCCGGTGGGATCTGCAGCAATTGTCATCCGAAGCCCCTTCAACAACGGCTCCGTTTCCACAAACCGCTTGTGGGAAAATTGGGTATCCGTGGACACCGCCAGCACTTCCACACCCATTTTACGAAAATCGTCCAGCCTGGCATTCATGGCCGCAATTTCGGTGGGACATACAAAAGTAAAATCCGCCGGATAGAAACAAATTATTGTCCATTTCCCCTTATACTGGTCCGAGGACACAGTGACAAACTTCCCGGTTTCAGCATTAAAGGCTTCCATTTTAAAATCAGGCATTTCTTTCAGTACCAATGATGACATCATTTTCTCCTTTTGTTCAGGGTTCAGAATTTCATTCAATTTCTCAGATTCATTATCTGATTCAAGATTTATCTCTCGTTTTTTTACAGGTTTGTTACACGCCATTTTTAGACCTCCTGAAAATAAGATAACATAAATTATTTTTAGTTACAAATAATTTTTCTTATTTAATCGAAAATCTTTTACAATAAATACTTTTTTATGTATGATGGAGACTGGAGGGATAGTATGTACAAGATCACCAGCGCTGATATTCAGCAACATGGGTTAAAAGCTACCCCGCAACGACTCCTGATGCTGAAGCATATTAAAAAAAACAAACATATTTCTATTGAGAAATTATTCAAAGCAGTCAGTGCTGAATTCCCATCCATTTCACTGGCTACTGTCTACAAGAACATTGACGCGCTTCTTTCAACCGGCCTCATCCGGGAAGTCAGTATTGTAGGTGGAAAACACGTATTCGAGGTGGCCAAAGGGAACCATATCCATTTTGTCTGTACAAATTGCGGAAACATAGTAGACATTCTACAACCGGAAAAACTTGTCTCCGATAAAGTAATGAAACGCCTCCCGGGAAAAGCCGAAGCAATAGAACTGAATATCTACGGCATCTGCGATTCCTGTCGGCATGCCGACTGAGCCGGCTTTGCCCCTGATGCCGCCCAAAAACAGCATATCGGTTCCGGAAATTTCCCGTCCACTTGAAAAATGGTTTTCAGAAACCCGTCGGGATCTGCCCTGGCGGAAAAATCGAAGCATTTACCGGGTATGGGTCTCCGAAGTTATGCTCCAGCAGACCCGAGTAGACACCGTCATTCCCTATTTCCACCGTTTTCTGGGACAGTTCCCGAATGTATCCGATCTGGCGGAAACGGATCAGGAGAACGTGCTGAAACTCTGGGAAGGGCTGGGTTACTATGCAAGGGCACGCAACCTGCACCGGGCTGCCGGAATTGTCATGGAAAAATTCAACGGCATCATCCCCGACCAGCCGGAACAGTTTCGTCAACTTCCCGGCGTCGGCCCCTATATCTCAGCCGCCGTCATGAGTATGGCCTGTGGCCATCCCATCCCCGTTGTGGACGGAAACGTGCTGAGAGCCGCATGCCGCATTTTTGCCCTTGAAGACGATATCACCCGTCCCGCCACCCGGAAAAAAGTAGCCGCATTGCTGGCCGGCCAGATACCTGAAAACCGGCCGGGCGAATTCAATGAAGCCATGATGGAACTCGGAGCAACCCTCTGTACACCGAAATCCCCCGACTGTTCCTATTGCCCGGTTGCCCATCTCTGCATCGCAAACAAAAAGAATCTCATCTCAAAACTTCCGGTTAAAACTCCCAGGGGGGCTATTCCCGAACATCGTATTGTTGTGGCCGTTATCACCGATTCCAGCGAGCGCATGCTGATACAAAAAAGACCGGAACACGGGCTCCTCGGCGGGCTGTGGGAATTCCCCGGCGGAAAAGTGGAAGAAAGAGAAACCCTTGAAGGAGCACTGAAACGGGAATGCAGGGAAGAACTTGGGGTTGAAGTAGAAATTGGACAGGAAATCAAAACCATCCGCCATGCCTACACTCATTTTAAAATCCATCTCACTGCCTTTCATTGCGCCATCGTTTCCGGCACCATCAGCAGTCCGCTTCCCACCCGCTGGGCCACAATGGCAGACATTATCGCCCTTCCATTTCCCAAAGCCAATCACAAGCTCTTTCCTGCCCTGCGGGCAGAAAAGTGCGAATGATAGTATGCCGCGTATTGCGCCGAATGTTGAATGAAAGAGACAGTCAGCCGGAAACAGAAATGGCTTCCAACTTCCTGTCCTTCTTCTTTACCAGTCCCAATTCCCAACTCTCACTCTCACTCTCACTCACACTCGTACTTTCATTCGCACAGCGCCGCAGTGCGGCGCGGCCCTTGACGGCGGGGGGAGGGTAACGTAAGATGGGAACATATTACAACGGTCCGAAACCTGTCTTTTTATTGGAGATTTGGATATGAAACATAGCGGCACAACTGAAAAGAAATTCCCCTTCAAGACGCTGCTGAGTTTTCTCGGTCCGGGGTTCCTAATCACAGTGGGGTTCATTGATCCCGGCAACTGGGCCACCAACATCGAAGGCGGTTCCAGGTTCGGCTACAAACTGCTCTGGGTAATTACCCTGAGCACAATTATGCTGATTGTGATTCAGCATATGGCTGCCAAACTCGGAATTGCCACCGGCAAGTCCCTCGCTGCCAACATCCGGGACCGCTTTTCCCGCCCGGTCACCGCTTTTCTTGGTGGGACCATCGTTCTGGCCTGCGTCGCAACAGATGTGGCAGAACTCATCGGCGGTGCCATCGGATTCAACCTGCTGTTCGGCATGCCGCTCTGGATGGGCGCACTACTCACCGTTTTACTGGAGGTGTTCCTGATTGTCAGCCAGCGTTATCATCGGCTGGAAGTTATTATCATCGGCTTTCTGGGGATTATCGCAGTCTGCTATGTTATTGAAATCTTAATTGTAAGCCCCGATTGGGCAACACTGGCGCCTGCCATCGTCGTCCCCAGCATTGACAGAAGCAGTATCTACGTGGCAATGGCAATCCTCGGGGCGGTGGTCATGCCCCACAATATTTTCCTCCACTCCAACGTGATCCACAGCCGGAAATGGGGCATCTCGGAAGACGAAAAACTGGATCTGATTCGTTATGAAAAGCTGGACACCCTGTTTGCCATGATTATGGGATGGGTTGTAAATTCAGCAATGATCATAGTCGCGGCTGCGGTTTTTTTCCGAAATAATGTGGTTGTCAACAGTATTGAACAGGCATCGGAAACACTGAAACCTCTTGCCGGGCCGCTGGCCGGTTTCCTCTTTGCCCTTGCACTTGTCTTTGCCGGTGTCGGGTCATCGGTTACGTCCTCCATGGCGGAGGTTAATGTCATCACCGGCTTTCTGGGAAAACCGGAAGATCCGAGGACATTGCTCTATCGTATATCCGTTTTTGTTACGGCAATCCCATCATTTCTCATCATTATTTTGAGCATGGATACATTCAAAATTCTGATTTTCAGTCAGGTGGTCCTGAGCATTCAGTTACCTTTCACGCTGGTACCTCTACTGATTCTCTGCCGTGACAAAAAGCTGATGAAAAGGTTCAGGAGCGGCACCCTGGAATTTGTGTCCGCTGTTGTAATCTCCGGAATCGTCATTGCCCTGAACATTTATCTTCTCTATTCAACCCTTACGGGAGGTGCGTGATATGCAGGTTTATAAAAAGATTCTCGTAACCATGGATTGCTCCCCGGTGGATAATGTCATCATTGACCACATTTCACTCCTGGCGAAACAGAACGATGCGGAAGTTTTCCTCTTCCACGTGATTCACGCCCATACCCTGGATCAGAAACGCGCCCTTGGAGAAAAAGCGGAAAAAGATCTGGAAGCACACCGAGGCCGACTTCAAAAAGAAGGAGTAAAAGCCCATACCCTTTTTCGCACCGGAGAACCGGAAAGCGAGGTGTTGGCCGAAATTAAAGAAAACGGCTATGACCTGGTAGCCATGGCCACCCACGGCCATCATTTTCTAGGGGATATTCTGTTCGGCAGTGTTTCAGACAAACTCAAACACAGCATCAATATTCCATTGCTCCTGATCCGTGCCCACTGACCTGCGGCGCACTGCGCCGCAGGTTGAGTAAAAGGCAAGGTTGCGGCTGAGTAAAGATAAGATTAAGGAAAGAAAGGGGATGAGAGACTCTCGCAAAGAACGCAAAAATTCTTTCATGCACACGACATACACTGTACCTACCCCGCAGACACAACACAATTTCTTCCGGAAGCCTTTCCCTTGTACAATGCTTCATCCGCACGATTGATACAGGTTTCTACCGCTTCCTCAGACATACACTGAGAAATGCCGAAAGTGACAGTGATTTTGATACTCTTTCCTTCAAATTGGATAGGGGTCCCATAAATTTGTTTTCTCAACTTCTCAATTGTCTCTCTTGCGCCGGATAAATCAGTCTCCGGAAAAACAAGGATGAATTCCTCCCCTCCCCAACGACCTGAGATATCGGTTTCCCGAAGGGAATCCTTTAATATCAACGCCAGCCGGCTCAAGACAGTATCCCCTGCCGAATGCCCATGTGTATCATTCACAGCCTTAAAGAAATCAATGTCACAGATACAGATGCTCAGAGGATTCTTGTTACGAATCGAACGCGCATGCTCCAATCTGAGCCTTTCCATCACATCCCTTCTATTGGAAAGGCCGGTCAATGGGTCATGACGGGAAAGATTGTCCAATCTGCGATTCATGCGCTGCTTCATACGATACCGGGATATCATCCACAACAGAAACATCAAAACAGTAAAAAAACCAAGAATAAATCCATTTTTCAGCAGGTCCTGAATTTTCTTGTCCTTTTTCAGCAACTGGATCTCTTTGTCTTTCTGTTCCTGTTCAAAAGCGTTCATCAGTGTTTCAGTCTTCGCAAAGCTTTCCGGTGAATAGTATTTATCCAGAAGGAACTTGTAGCGGGTAAAGTACTCAGAGGAACGCGGGATATCATGGAGCGCAATACACACATCCGTAAGGTTCCGGTAAATGAGCACGCGGAAATCGTCCTCTTTACACAACTGAAGAGCATCCAGTTGATACTTCAATGCTTTCGTATATTTTTTCAACTTGAAATAGATCTCACCCAGCCCGCTGTAAATGTAAGGCAGCATATCGTCCACATGATCCTTCTGAGCCATGTCCAGTGCTTCTTTATGCAATTCCAAAGCCTTTTTGATATTCCCCACCTTCAGGTAGCTATAGCCAAGGTTGTTGGTAATCCTGATCGTTTCCTCGTTATTCCCCAGTTTTTTCGCAAATTCCAATGCCTTGTGGGCATAAGAAAGCGCCTTGTCAAATTTCTTCAGTTTCCGGTAAGTAATAGACATATTCGCCATCGTAAGGGATTCCCCTTCCCGGTTGCTCAAGCGTTTCTCACAATCCAGCGATATCTGATAATAATGGATGGATTTGTGATAGAAATGGAAAGTATCGTAAATAGATGCAATGTTGAATGCCGCTGAGCTGGTCCTTCCCAAGCGGTCACTTGAGTCGGAAATCGTTTCTGCAATACGCAGTGATTTGTAATAATCAGTCAGCGCATTGAAATATAAACCCTTCCGCTTCAGCAAAATCCCGGACGCATTGTAACAATATGCCTGCCCCAGCTTGTCACCGATCTTCTCTCTGCAACGTAGTTCCTCGCTGTAAAATGCAAGGGACTTGTTTTCATTCCGGTCAAACCAGATTTCCCCCAGGATGCGACAGGCCTCGGCCTCTTCCCTGACTTTGTGCCCGGCCACCGCCAGTTCCCGGGCCTTCATCGCCAATTTCAGCCCCGTGCCAAAATCACCGCTTTTCCACGCCTTTTCCGCCTCCCGAATGGATTTAGAAAGGGAGGGGCCGGAGACAGCAAGCTCACTCTCATTTGCGACACAGCTTGGTGCCACAATTGTCAGGACGAAAAATAAAACAAACCAGAACCGAACTGTCACAGTGACCATGATTCAAATTGTACCATACCCTGCGGATGAAGGACCGGAGTTTGCGTCCAAAGGTAAGTTCAGGTAGAAGGTAATGTCCTTACCCGACTTCAAGCCGCACGGCACGCGCCGCGCTATCCGACAATGTCGAAGGAGCTGTAGCCTTTGGGCTGCAGTTGCGTTTCTTCCAGATGGTCCACGTGGCCATAGCTGGGGCCTCGCCGGATGTCGGAAAGGAAGGATTGCAGGCGTTCTTCCGGCCCCTCGGCATCAATTTCCACCGTGCCGTCCATACAGTTTCGGACAAAACCCCTGATGTTATGACGATTCGCTACCGTGGCGACAAAGTATCGAAAGCCCACGCCCTGAACCCGACCATGTACGATAATATGAACTCGTTTTACACCCAGATTTTCCATAAAACCACCGCCAGAATAACCAGGATAACTGTTATCACTGTAGCAAGGAACGCGTGTTTTTCCATGAAAACAATGGCTCTTTCACCAAATTTGAAGATGAGAAAACCTTCCAGAAGGAATCGCCCGCCACGGCCGACAATTGATGCAATGGCAAAGGATGCCAGATTCATTTTGAAAACGCCTGCCGCTATAGTGAATACTTTGTATGGAATAGGGGTAAATCCTGCGGTAAAAACCGCAAAGAAGCCATACTGCTGATAAAAGCTTTCCACCAGTTTAAACTGGTGCCGGGCGTGATAAAAGTCAATGAGCTTCACTGCCACGTGGTCATAAAATTGAAATCCTATGAGATAGCCTACCAGCCCACCGGCCACTGATCCTGCTGTGCAGACCAGACTGTAGTATACCCATTTTTTCTTTTTCAGCATGACCATGGGAATCAGAATAACATCGGGAGGCAATGGGAAAAATGAGCTTTCAATAAAGGAGACCACTGCCAGTGTCACAACTGCCCATTTTGAGTTTGCGCTTTTCTCTATCTTTGCTTTCAGATTCTCAAACATGTCTTCACTTTCTCCATTTCCTTGAAATCCGTTAAATCCGGCTGAAGCGGTGTCACCGATACGAAACCATTGACCACCTCTACAATGTCCGTACCGGGTTTATCCGCCCAGACAGGGGGAACACCACCGATCCAGAGGGCCTGCTGATTGCGGGACTGGCGACAGGATTCCACCTTACCCGGGTACACCCGACTGGAGAGGCGTGTCATTACCGTACCCCGGATTTCACCCTCCGGGTAGTTGATGTTAAGCATGCTTTTTTCTTCCATCACCATAATCTTTAGTAGTAGAGCGGAGAAATGATCCAGAACGGCCGACAGATTTCGAAAGCTCTTTGCGGAAAGCGCCACTCCGGAAATACCATGAAAGCATCCCTCCATGGCTCCGGCTACGGTGCCGGAATAAATCACGTCTTCCCCCATGTTGTATCCCTTGTTGACCCCGGAAACAACGAGGTCGGGGCGGCTTTCCTTCAGTATATGAAAGAGCCCGAGATAGGCACAGTCTGCCGGCGTTCCGTCCACGATATAAAAATCAGGTTCTATTTCTTTCAGTTGCAGCGGCCGGTTCAAAGTCAACGCATGGGAAGAGCCGGACATCTCCTGGTGGGGAACCACCGTCACCACCCGGCCGAAGGGAGCGAGGGTTTTCCCCAGCTCACGCACGCCCTCAGAAAAAGGGCCATCGTCGTTGGTCAGGAGAAAAAGCTTAGTCCCTGATTTTATCAATTTCTACTCCCGTATAGTAATGCTTGAGAATATCTGTGTAGGTATGACCCTTTGTGGCCATGCCGAAGGCACCCACCTGGCACATTCCGACACCGTGGCCCCATGCACTTCCCGTCAGGTACACACCCAGCAGATTCCCATCATTGTCTACCCTTTTGAAGAGCCGGAATTTGTTTTCCTTTCCCCCGAGAGTCCATCTGATTTTCAGGCCCCGAATCACACCGCTCCCTGCTGTTCCAGTAACTTTGAGAGCTGCTACGCGGCCGGTAGCAGTGATTTTTGCCACAGAAATATCAGTCAGGTTCCCGACCTTGACATAGCGCTTTACCTGGCTGTTCAATTGACTGACAGGCAGGAATCGGAACCAGCGATATGAAGAAACAAAGCTGTCACTCAAAGGGCCCTGTGATTCTCTGGTCAAAATCTCAATAGCAACCATACCGTCCGGTCTTTCCAGAAAACGTATGCGATCGCCAAACCTTATTCGTGCGATAGAAGCCGGAATCAACTGGTCCCCGGCTGAATAAAAAAGAAAATCCGGTGCCGGTTTCAAGTCGAGAAAGTCTTTATCCACTACTTTGAACCTGAGTTTTGGTGGGTTTTCCTGGTTCAGTACTTCCCGTATTTTTTCACCAATTGCCACAACATCAACCATCCGGGCCGGGATGTCCGGACAAGGCTGCTGAAGTAAACCGGCGCTGAGAAGATCTATGGTGTCATCAGAATCCAGTAAAGCTTCGCTGAGGTAATCGGCAATGTCTTTCAGGGAATTGGAATTCAGTTCTTTTTTCGGCAGAAGCACACCCAATTTTGTCAAGAGAGTTCCGAGGAATTCACTGCAGAACGCCACAGGCGCAACTTCATTGAGATGGGCAAGATCCGCTTTTCTAAGGAGGGTGTCTTCAAACATCCGAACAACGGCCAGAGATGGTTTATTCACGTACGGAGTTTGCAGCAGTGGCAATGTCACTGCCGCTGTCAGATTTTGAGAAATCCAATCGCCGTCGGCTCCCCCACATTTAACAGACTTCAAGTAAGGAACCGGGCCACCCTCAAAGACGTTTTCCACGTCTTCAGTCTCCCCACCGCAAAATGCAGTGAACAACGCATTGATGGGTTCTCCCTTGTAGGTGAGAATCTCCCCTTTTGTCGCCGCCACCGCCCGGTCGGTACGGTCCTGTTCCACATTCATTCCTTTGTAAACCTGACAGCTTTGGCTGGCACAGATGTCAAAGCCCAGAGACTTGAATTGATTCATATTGTAATAGACATAGGTTCTTGCCGCCACCGCCTGAGCCTTCAATGCTTCTATCTGTGGATACAGCGTGCCGCCCATTTCCGCAGGAACGACGCCCCGGAGATATTCCTCAATATCTACCATATTAATGATGTTGAAACGATCCCCATTTATCCGAACCTGCAGGCTTCCCCGGTACCGCGTCCCTTCAATTGTGATAGGATAATCGCTTTTCAGCGTTATGGAGTCGTTGTGAAGGGCATATTTGTCATACTCGCTGGTGATCAGATAGAGCATTCGTTTTTTCCGGGTTTTGCCATTGGCACTGGTAATAAAAACATCATTTAATCCGTTGAGTTTCAACAGGTCTTTGATTGCCGATGCTTCACTCAGAGACTGGTAGGGTCCAAAGTGAACAAAGTAAAGATTACGCTTTCGAACGTATTTCACCCGGGGTTTTTCATCAGTGAACCGGGTCAGCGTTTTTTTGCACTGCTCCACGGAGGAGTGACGGCTGTACGCTCCCACCTGAACAATCCACGCAGGTTGATCCTGTCCCGCTCTGTCACCAGACCCAAGCCAGACACGGAAAGTGGAACCGGCTGGAACCGTTCTGATGAATTTGCGCTTGTGCAAAATTTTCAATTTCCCATCAGTATGAAAACGCACCTCGTGCCGATTCAATTTCACACCTACACGAATGGATTTCGTATAAGCCGAAACCAGTGCCAGACTACACAGAAGCGTCCAAAAGATCAGTCTTCGGATACGTCCTCCTCCGCTACACTCTCTTCCTGGTCTTTCAGTAATGCTTCCGCTGCCCCCTTGTCTTGTTCCCGAACCATTACTTTGATAACACTGAGGTCACCCATGGACTCGGGAATCATTCCGAATGAGCTGTCTTCAACAACAGCCGGGATGTTATTGGCAATCAAAAGTCCCCGTATGATTTTTCCTTCGCCCATAATGGATACGCGGCGAACCACCACCCACTTTTCCGATTCTTCGCTTGTACCGTTTGTTTCCGGCAATTTATCCAGCAATGGAACCTTACAGTCCGGGCAAGTTGTAATCCCTTTCTGAAACTCATACCCGCAAGATGGACAATATGGCATAATTCCTCCTCATTTTTTCATCTCCCCGGCAACGGAAAGAGATTCTACACCCGCCTGCCGGGAAGCGTCCATAACCCGATACACCAATTCATACCTCGCTGACTTATCCGCCTTGATTATCACCTCTTTTTTCTTTGCCTGTTCAATCTGTTTCCGGATTACATCAGTCAATTTATCAGGCGGAGTCAAGGCCTTTCCTACATAAATATCGCCCTTCTTTGAAATTGTCACCACTACATTATCTGTTTTTTTGAGTCCCCGGCTAATGGAAGACGGAAGATTCAGAGGTAACCCCGCCTCATCCCGGAAGGTTGTGGATACCATGAAAAAAATCAGAAGTAGAAATACCACATCAATCAGCGGTGAAATATCCAGGAGGGCGTTTCGGCGTTTCGGCCGCCCGGTTCCAAAATTCATGACGTTTTCAACCGTTTAAAAATGGCAAGGACTTCTTTTTCCAAATCAATTGCAATATTCTCCGCCCGTTCCGAGTACATGTTGTAAAAAACCAGAAAAGGAATAGCAATACTGAGCCCTGCGGCCGTAGTAATCAAGGCCTCTGAAATCCCACCGGCAAGCAACTCAGCCCGGCCGATTCCCTGGGTTGAGATTACTTTAAATACTTTGATCATGCCGGTTACAGTGCCCAACAACCCCAGAAGAGGCTCGATGGAAATAATAGTGCTTAAGGTCGGCAGATATCGTTCCAGGCGACGTACCGCATGTTTCCCGGATGTTTCAATCAGCTCCCTTAGTTCCTTCTCGGGCAAATTTCGGTTCTGGATCGCCTCTTCAAGAAGCGCTGCCACTGCGGGAGTGGCAGCGGTTTTCACCCGCTCAATGGCCAATTCAAAATCACGGTCCGAAAGGCGGGATTTGACGTCGAGAAACAGCCTTCTGTCCACAATCCTAGAAGCTCTCAGGTTAAACGCCTTCTCAATGATGATGGCAAGCCCAACCAGAAGCCCCAGGAGAATGGGGTACATAAGGGGGCCTCCCCTCTCAATGAAAGTCCACATCAGTCCAACCTGTAGTTTGGTGATTCCTTGGTGATCACTACGTCATGGGGGTGACTCTCGGTCAGCCCTGCACTTGTAATCCGGATAAATTTTGCTTTTATCTGCAGGTCTTCAATGCTCCGGCATCCAGCAAGGCCCATACCGGCACGAAAACCCCCCATCAACTGGTGAATCACACCAGACAATGAACCGCGATACTGGACCTGACCTTCAATTCCCTCCGGTACCAGCTTGGATCTGGACGAGGGATCCTGAAAGTAGCGGTCAGCACTTCCCTTTTTCATCGCACCGATAGAACCCATTCCCCTGTATGTCTTATACGTTCGTCCCTGATAAATCACAGTTTCTCCCGGAGCTTCATCAGTCCCGGCAAACAGACTGCCAATCATTACGCTGTCTGCGCCGGCCACTACAGCCTTTGTTATGTCTCCGGAAAATTTAATCCCCCCATCCGCGATCACCGGCGTATCAGTCATTCTTGCCGCAGCAACGCACTGAGAAATCGCAGTTACCTGGGCCATACCGCAGCCGGTCACTACCCTTGTGGTACAGATGGAACCAGGCCCGATGCCCACTTTTATCACGTCCGCGCCAGCCTTGACCAACGCCAGCGCGCCTTGTGGGGTTGCGATGTTCCCCACAATCAACTCAACTTCCGGATATTTCTTTTTCAAAATTCGTGTAGCTTCCAGCACACCCGCAGAATGGCCGTGGGAAGAATCTATCACCAGAATATCCACATTCTTACGAATCAATTCGTCGGCACGCTCTTCCATGTCGCCTGACACACCGATGGCGGCACCGACACGGAGCCTGCCCAGCTCATCTTTGCACGCAATGGGATACTGGATTTTCTTTTCGATATCCTTGACCGTGATCAGGCCCCTCAGGTGAAATTCCTTGTCCACTACCAGCAATTTTTCAATTTTATGCTTGTGTAGAATCCGTTTGGCATCTTCCAGGGTGGTCCCAACCGGCACAGTTACCAGATTTTCCTTTGTCATAATATCCTGAACCTTGATGTCGCTACGGGTTTCAAACCGGAGATCCCGGTTGGTAAGGATGCCTACGAGTTTCCCGCCGGATTTTCCGGACACAGTCACCGGTACACCGGAAATCCGATACTTGTGCATCAGGTCTTCCGCCTGATAGACGTAAGAATCCGGGGCAATGGTAATGGGATCCACAATCATACCGGATTCCGATCGCTTGACTTTGTCCACTTCTTCTGCCTGCTCCACCACCCCCATATTCTTGTGAATGACCCCCAAGCCGCCATGCTGGGCAAGGGCAATGGCAAGGCGAGACTCCGTGATGGTGTCCATTGCCGCACTCAAAAGTGGGATATTCAGCGAAATTCGACGGGAAAGACGGGTTTTCACCGACACGTCATTGGGGTGAATCTCGGAATATGCCGGTATCACCAGCACATCATCAAAAGTAAGCCCGATTTCAGGCGTTTTCTCCAGCATTCTTACCTCTCATTTCTTCCACAGCATTTTTTATACTTCTTCCCGCTGCCACATGGACATGGGTCGTTCCGCCCCACTTTGGGTTTGTCCCGTTTCACCTGCGCAACCGCCGGAGTCTCCCCGCCACCAGCATTCCGAAACCTCCGTTGCTTGGCCTTTGCCTTCCGTTTTTCCTCCCGGACCTGTTCTTCCGAAGGCGGCTGAATCCAATACAGCACTTTAATAATATTGTCTTCCACAAGTGCCATGGTATTTTCAAAGAGCGCCAGGCTTTCTTTCTTGTATTCGATGATGGGGTCTTTCTGGCCGTAGCCGCGAAGACCGATGGAATCTTTCAAATGATCCATGTTACGCAGGTGTTCTTTCCAATGGCGATCCAGAAACTGCAGAGCGACAAAACGTTCGTGCATTCGGAACATTTTATCATCCCCGATCAATTTTACCTTCTCCTCGTATGCTTCAGTCACCCTTTTGTACAAACTTTCTTCCAGCTTGTCCCGTTTGATGGCCCGGATTTCTTCCGGGGTGACTTCATAATCAAAGTATTCATTGATTTTCTTTGCGAATTCTTCCGCGTTCCACTCATCCGGGTGTTTCGGGTCTGTAATGTACTGATCTTCCAGCCAGTAGAGGATGTCTTCCGTCAGGTTGAACACATGCTCCCTCGCATTACCATGCAATATCTTACGACGCAGACTGTAAAAGGTGTTCCGCTGCTGATTCATCACTGTGTCGTAGTCCATCAGGTTTTTGCGGATGTCAAAGTTCCGGCTCTCCACCTGCCGCTGGGCCCGTTCAATGGATTTGCTGATCATCTTGTGTTCAATGGGAACGCCTTCTTCCATACCGAGGCGGCCCATCAGGCCTGAGATCCGGTCACTGCCGAAAATCCGCATGAGGTCATCTTCCAATGACAGATAGAACCGGGATGCACCGGGATCACCCTGACGGCCGGAACGGCCCCTTAACTGATTGTCGATCCGTCGACTTTCATGGCGTTCGCTACCAATAATAAACAGTCCGCCGGCCTCCAGGACATCCTGCTTTTCTTTGCTGCAAATATCTTTGTATTTTTCACGAATCGCATTTAACTCTTCTTCGGTCCGGTCTTCTTTGCTCAACTCCGGCAACGCCAGCATTTCTGGATTCCCACCCAGCACAATGTCGGTACCACGGCCGGCCATGTTGGTAGCAATTGTCACGGCGCCCTTTCGACCTGCCTGGGCAACAATTTCCGCTTCTTTCTCATGAAATTTTGCGTTCAAAACCACATGTTTAATTTTCTGTTTTTTTAATAGTCTGCTTAAAACTTCAGATTTTTCGATGGAAATCGTGCCCAACAGCACCGGTTGGCCTTTCTCGTGAAGCGCCCGGACATCCGCCGCTATGGCATTGAATTTTTCCTTTTCCGTTCTGTACACAACATCCGGATAATCTGCGCGAATCATAGGCTGATTCGTTGGGATGACAGATACATCCAACTCATAGATTTTTTTGAATTCCAGTGCCTCGGTATCTGCAGTACCGGTCATACCGGACAATACATCGTACATGCGAAAATAGTTCTGAAAGGTGATGGTGGCCAAGGTCTGATTCTCCGACTGAATCTTGACGTTTTCCTTGGCTTCCAGCGCCTGGTGCAACCCGTCGGAATAGCGGCGCCCCGGCATCAGTCGCCCGGTAAACTCATCTACAATCAAAACTTCGTTATCTTTGACAATGTAATCCACATCCCGCTCGAACAGCGCGTGCGCCTTCAGTGCCTGTTCCACACAGTGAAGCAGTTCTATATTGCTCGGATCATAGAGATTATCTACACCGAGCAGTTTCTCCGCTTTTTCCACACCCTTTTCCGTCATGGTAACATTCCGGTCTTTCTCGTCCACTTCATAATCCGCGTTGGGATCGTCTTCCTCCTTCCCGCGAACCAGCGAGAAAATAATACGGTTGGCATCATAGTATTTCTCAGTGGATTCTTCCGACGGCCCGGAGATAATCAACGGTGTACGGGCTTCATCAATCAGAATACTATCCACTTCATCCACAATGGCAAAGTTGAAGCCACGCTGCACGCAGTCTTCCAGGTAGTACTTCATGTTATCCCGGAGGTAGTCAAAACCGAATTCGTTATTTGTTCCGTAGGTAATATCCGCGTCGTAGGCCTCTTTTCGCTCCTTGTCATCCAGACCGTTGGTAATGGTCCCGGTGGTAAAGCCGAGGAAATGATAGATTTTGTCCATCCATTCCCTGTCACGGGTGGCCAGATAATCGTTTACCGTTACCACATGTACACCACGCCCGGACAACGCATTCAATACAACAGGGAGAGTCGCCACAAGGGTTTTTCCTTCACCGGTTTTCATTTCGGTGATCATTCCCCGATGAAGTACGATGCCGCCCACCAACTGTACATCAAAATGACGCATACCCAGAGCTCGTACACTGGCCTCCCGGGTAATCGCAAAAACCTCAGGGAGAATCTCATTCAAAACCGGCTTGAATGGCTTGTCGGCATCTACCAGACCGGTTAGCCTTTCCCTGAAATTCTGAATTCGTTCTTGAAGCGCTTTATCGGAAAGCTGCTGCATTTCGGGTTCCAGCTGATTGATGTGATCCACAATGGGTTGCAGACTCTTCAAATATCGGTCATTCTTGGTTCCAAATACTTTTTTGACAATCGTTGTTAACATTATTCACCTGGTATCATCAGTTTTTCAATTTAAGATTATAACACCTGAGAAGGCTCAAAAATGCATAATTTCGCTGATCATGTAATCGGAGGGATTAACCGGCTTTTTCTTCACCACAACTTCAAAATGCAGATGGGGGCCGGTACTGCGCCCTGTATTTCCCACAGTGGCAATCAAATCGCCACGCTTCACTTTCTGGCCTTTTTTAACAAGCATTTCCAGAAGATGGCCGTAGCGGGTTGTGACATTATTAAGATGGCTGATTGCAATCATATTCCCGTAGCCTTTGTTTTTCCCAATCATAGTTACAATGCCGTCTGCTGGAGCAAAAATCGGCGTGCCCCGCTTGGCGGCAATGTCAATGCCGGTATGAAAAGCCCGAAGCCCGGTGAACGGGTCTTTCCGATATCCAAAACGATCAGTGATAAATCCTTTGACCGGCCACATGGACGGCGTGTGTCGGAGAATGTCATTCTTGTTCTTGAATATTTTTTCAAGCTCCTGAAATCCCTTGAACAGTTTTTCAGCCTTCCGATCCATTCCGTTAAGATCTTTATTCATATAACTGGCGAAACGGTTGTTCAGATAATCCGCACCGCCGATTCCCATGCTATTGTCATTGAGAGACAGGTCTGCTCCAACATACGTGGCCAACTTTCGAGCCTTGTCCGAAAAATAATTCAATCGATTTTCCAGTTTTTCTGCATTGACCTGATACTTTGCATTGACACTTTTCAGAACATCCAGTTCTTTGTGCATCCGGTTCATCGCAAGCTGTTCATTGGATGAGATGAAAAAATGAACCAGAAGAAAGGAAAAAAACAGGACGAGAACTCCTGTTCCGGCAATCGCATACCGCAGATGGCGTCGTTTCACCAAGTATTTGTGAACCGACCCACTCCCGTTGGGGATAATTGTAATCGAATAGCGATCGTGCATAAAAATACCTGCCTTCTTCGCTATTATCCGTATAACTTAGCCGATTGTCAACGAAAAATTGAGTTTTCTATCAAATTATTGTACGATTTTCCCGTATTCCCTGTGCTGATTTTTCAAAAAACAGATTGGAGCAACAAAAAATGGCCAGAAGCAAAGTTGAAGTAAAAGGGTTTGAGGCCCGCCACTATGACGGCCTGATGAACCTCATCACCCTGGGGTACTACCCCCGGTTTATCAGAAGCGCGGTATCCTTCATGGACCTTCCGAAAGACGCCCATGTCCTGGACATCGGCTGCGGCACCGGCCGCAATGCCCGGTTGATTGCGAATCATCTCGGTGAAAACAGCCGGGTTACCGGTGTGGATGTCGGTACCGAAATGCTGGCCGGCTTCTCCCGGAAACAGGGGAGGGATTCGCGGCTTTCCGCCATGAAAGCAGATATCCGAAAACGATTCCCCTTCCCCGATAACTCCTTTGACGGCGCATTTATGGCCTTTGTTCTCCATGGACTGGAACACGACGATCGACTCCATGTATTGACAGAAATCCAACGTATCCTGAAGCCAGGCGGAAAATTCTATCTGCTGGATTATCGGCCTCTGGATCTGAAGTCCAGCAGTCTGTTTACCCGCTTCATTTTCCGGCTGGAATGTGATCTTGCTTCAGAATTTCTCACTTACAACTGGGAAGGAATCCTTTCAAGGCAAGGGTTCGGAAAATTTGAAGAAAAAGGGTTTTTCGGAAAGAAAGTTCGGATTCTTAAATCCACCCGATTGATGTATACTGAATAGAGAGAAACGGTTCTTTTACGTACATGAGAGGTTCACAAGCCGCTACCTCATTATACCAGTTGAACCAGCGGCAATGGGAGGTGAAAAATGATAAAAGAAGTAAAAACCGCAGGCGCACCTCAGGCTATCGGGCCTTATTCTCAGGGAATGGTCGCCAACGGGTTCGTATTCTGCTCCGGCCAGATTTCCCTGGACCCGAAAACCGGTGAAACCGTCGGAGACACGATCCAGGCTCAGACTGAGCAGGTATTGAAAAACCTGTTTGAGGTATTAAAAGAAGCAGGGAGCAGTCCCGGACGGGTAGTGAAAACCACTGTCCTGCTGCAGGACATGGGAGATTTCACTGAAATGAACAAGGTGTACGAACGGATGTTCGAAGGCTTCAAGCCGGCCCGTGCTGCTTTTGCAGTAAAGACTCTCCCGAAAAACGTATTGATTGAAATTGAAGCTGTTGCAATTGTCTGAAAAATGCCTGTCCAGCCGACAGTGGTTTCCCTTCGGGTAGATACGGGCCGTAACGATAAAGAAGAGAGGTAACATGTCGAAAAAAATATTTGTTCTGGACACAAACGTACTGCTCCACGATCCTAAAGCATTGTTGAAGTTCAAAGACAATGATGTATATATCCCCATTGTTGTAATTGAAGAAATTGACAATTTCAAGAAAGACATGAACGAAATCGGCCGTAACGCCCGTTACGTGTCCCGTTTCCTGGACTCCCTGCGGGGAAAAGGCAAACTCTGCGACGGCGTACCTCTCGGCGAAGGACTGGGAAAAGTGTTTATTACATTGACCCGGGAAGCCGTGGATCTGGGCGTGAACGTAGGAAACCGAGCGGATAACGAAATCCTGAAAATAGCAGTGGACCTCACCGAAAAAATGGGAGACAAGGTCGTGGTGTTTGTCACCAAAGATACCAACCTGAGAATCAAGGCCGACGCTCTGGGGGTTCCATCAGAAGATTATGAAAACGACAAAATCCAACTGGAAGACCTCTACAGCGGCAGTGCCGACTACTACACGACAGCCGCAACGATTTCACAGATTTACGACAAAGACGAAATTCCACTTCCCGAAGATCTCGTGGGCATTTTCCCAAACGAATTTGTCACCCTCATCAATTCCGAGAACCCCAAACAAACAGCATTGGCACGGTATAATTCTGTAATGAAAAGCCTGGACCGTCTGGGAGATATGGATCCCATATGGGGAATCACGCCCCGGAACAAGGAACAGACCTTTGCTCTGAATATACTGCTGGATCCGGATATCAGCCTGGTAACACTGGTGGGGAAAGCCGGAACTGGAAAAACCCTCATGGCAATTGCCGCCGGTTTGTTGCAAGTGGCAGACAAACGCATCTACGACCGGATGCTCATTGCCCGCCCGATCATTCCCATGGGAAAAGACCTGGGCTATTTGCCCGGAGATGTCGGTGAAAAAATGCGGCCGTGGATGCAACCGATTTTCGACAACCTGGACTTTCTCATCAGCGGTTCCGACATGGCCGGCGTCCCCGGTTATCAGGAACTGATTACCCAGAAAATCCTCCATGTGGAACCATTGACCTACATCCGTGGCCGCAGCATCCCCCGGCAGTACATGGTCATTGACGAAGCCCAGAACTTGACTCCCCACGAGGTCAAAACCATCATCACAAGAGCGGGTGAAGGGACCAAAGTAGTCCTGACCGGTGACCCCTATCAAATTGACAATCCCTATGTAGATTCCGACAGCAACGGCTTAAGCTACCTCGTGGAGCATTTCAAAGAGCAGGGCATTTCCGGTCACGTGACATTGACAAAAGGCGAACGGTCCGGACTGGCGGAGCTAGCCGCCCAGCTTTTGTAGAAACGTTGTAAAAACCATGGTAGAACAGAAAGATACCGGCTACATTCAGGCATTTGGCCTGGCCAATATACTGACAATTCTTCGGATGGTGCTGATACCGGTTTTTGTCATCGCCTCTGTGTATCAACTTCACCTGATTGCCCTTGTGGTCTTTGTAATTGCGGGCATTACGGATTTTCTGGATGGCTACATTGCAAGATACACTGATCAAGTCACAGACGTCGGTAAATTTCTGGATCCCATGGCTGATAAAGTTATGCTGGTTTCGGTGTATGTGATCCTGGTCCTGGACGGCATCGGCAACACCAACATGCTCCCGGTGTGGGTAACTATTCTGGTCATTTTCAGGGACGTGTTCATCGCAATCGCATCGCTGGTTATATTCTTTACCACCGAAGTCAAGACACTCCAACCCTCCATTGCCGGCAAGCTTTCCACATTTATTCAGATCACAACGGCATCCCTCTACCTGTTCTGCAATGCGTTTCACCTGAATGCCCCCTGGCTGCTTTACCTGGCATACGCTGTGGCGGCCATGACCATCATCTCGGGAATCCATTACCTGGTTAAAGGAGTGAAAAGCACATTCTAATGAAGAAAAAGCTCATTGCCGCAGCTTTCATCGCATGTGTACTGCTGATCATCATTGCATTGTCCGGCGTGCTGTCTTCTCTCATCATCGGGTTTGTCATTGCTTATATTCTGGACCCCGTAGCTGACTTTCTGGAGACCCTGCACGTCCGGCGTCCACTTGGCATTGCGCTGATCTTCACGGTAATAATTGGAATCATGGCGCTTTTCTACATATTGGCCGCTCCTATAATCGGTCGACAGATCACCGCATTCACCCAAAAAGTACCCGGATATGTTACCCGCCTGCAGAAAACCACCATCCCCGTTATTCGCGACTACATTCAGAATCACCCGGAACAGATGGAAGAAATCAAAGCAAAGCTTCAGTCCGTGGGCATTGACATCCTGATGCCGATCATCAATTTTCTGAAAAACCTCTTTTCCGGGACTATCAATGTGCTACTGAGCATCCTGAACCTGGTGCTTATCCCCGTTATCGCCTTCTACCTGCTGAAAGATATTGACAAGCTCACCGCGCGAATTGCCAAGGCCATTCCGCCCCGGAACCGGGAACAGGTTACCGGCCTTTTTTCCGAGATTGACCGGGTAATTAAAGACTTTTTGAAAGGGCAGTTTACAGTCAGCATGATTCTCGCCGTCATCTACTCCATCGGGTTAACCATCTTTGCCGTACCCATGAGCATTGTCATCGGACTGGTAGCCGGGTTTGCCAACATGATTCCCTACCTGGGCCTTGCCATCGGTCTGATCCCGGCACTGTTACTCTCCTGGCTCGACGCCCACTCCGTGGCACACCTCATTGGTGTAGCCGCCACATTCACCGTCGCCCAGATTCTCGAAGGTACAATCATCTCTCCCCGTATAGTAGGCCGGAAAGTGGGACTGCACCCCGTCACTGTTATCGTCGCAATCCTACTGGGGGGCCACTACTTTGGCTTTGTGGGAATCCTTGCGGCTGTACCGGCGGCATCCGTCATCAACGTACTGACCCGCCGGGCATATGACTGGTACATCCAAAGTGAGTACTACCTCAGCTGATGCTGTCTGACCGAGGCACCGCTGTTTTTCTCTTCTTCCTGTTTTTTTCCCTGTTTCTCATCGGTAATCCGGTCTTCATCTTCATTCTTCTCATAGCCGTATTCCCTGCGCTCTTTGTCCCGAAAATGCGGCAGAATGCCATCCTGTTGCTCTTTATCGGTGCGCTCATCATCGGCTCCTTTTCCATCCGGACCCTTCAGACCCAACACCTCTCAAATCTCGTCGGTTCCCCGGTTATTGCCTCGGGTATTCTCCACGATATTCGGAGAGAAGATCGCTTCTCATCCGGCACACTGCTCTTTGCCACACTGAGAAGTTACCGAGGCCAACTACTGACTCTGCCGCGCACTCTCCGTTTCACCCTCTCCGGTACAGCATTACCCTCCGGCCTTACCCCTGGAAGCACAGTCACAGTCACCGGCAGACTCAGAAAACACCAGGTGTATCGGAATACCGGTACAG
>JAADJC010000123.1 GCA_013151025.1 Acidobacteriota bacterium | reverse complement strand
GAAAAGACCGATTTTCGCGAGGACGCTCCGAAAAAATACTTTCGCTTGGCGCCTGGAAAGGAAGTTCGGTTGAAACACGCTTACTATATCACCTGCAATGCGGTGATTCGGGACAAATCAGGGGAAATCGTTGAAATCCACTGTACCCACGACCCGGACAGTCGTGGCGGTTGGACTGATGACGGCCGAAAAGTCAGGGGTACACTCCACTGGGTTTCCGCATCGGAAGGCATACGTACCGAAGTCCGGCTTTTTGACAAGCTCTTTTTGAAAGAAAACCCTGCAGACGTTGCGGAAGGGGAAACCTTCCTGTCCAATCTCAACCCGGACTCCCTTACCATCCTTTCCGACTGCATTGTGGAACCGTCCCTGAAAAATGCCAGTGCGGGAATCCCGTACCAGTTTCTGAGAACCGGTTACTTTTGTCTGGACGAAAAACTCAGCAAACCGGGAAAACCCGTGTTCAACCGTTCAGTTTCCCTGCGGGATTCATGGGCGAAACTGGAAAAGAAACTGGCGGGTTCTTGATTTTTACCCTTTTTCATTGATGGAAACAAGGCCGGGAATTATTCCCGGCCTTCTATTGATTCAATATAGCGAATCGCCCTTTCAATACGGGAAAGACATTCATCCCGGCCGACCAGCACAACCGTTTCAAAAATTCCCGGGCTTGCCGTACTCCCGGTCAACGCCAGCCGCAGGGGGTGAATATAATGTGCCGCCTTCCGCCCTTCTCTTTCCGCTTCCGCCCGCAGCCTTTTTTCCAGTTCAGCTTCGTCAAAGGGATCGCACTTTTCAATCAACTCGGCATCTGCTTTCAGAATTTCAACGGCGAAATCCCCGGAAAAATGCTTTCGAACACCTTTTTCATCATAGGATTTCGGTTGTTGAAAGAAAAACCGCCCCGAATTAAAAAGTTCCGACAACGTCCGTATCCGGGGACGAAGCAATTGGATAATACGGCTGAGTTGATCGGATTTATTTACTGTAATATCCTTTTGTTCATAAATATCAATAAAGATTTCCTCTAACTTATCATCTGAAAGCATTGAAATATACTGCCCATTCAGCCAGAGTGCTTTGGTGTAGTCAAAAACAGCCGCGCTTTTTGAAATTCGTTCAGTGGAAAACCCCCGGATCATCTCATTCAGATCCATAATTTCCCGGTCATCACCGGGATTCCAACCCAGAAGCGCGATAAAATTAACCAGTGCTTCCGACAGAAATCCTGTTTCCCGATACTCCTCCACGGAAGTTGCTCCATGGCGTTTGCTTAAACGCTTTTTGTCCGGTCCGAGGATTAACGGGATATGGCCGAATTCCGGTGGTTCAAACCCCAGGGCCCGATAGAGAAAAATCTGCTTCGGCGTATTGGAAAGATGGTCATCTCCACGGATAACATGGGTAATACCCATATCATGGTCATCCACCACAACAGTCAACTGATAGATTGGAAAACCATCCGATCGCACAATAATAAAGTCCTCAAACTCCTTTTCACTAAAACGCATTGCACCACGGACCATATCCTTAAAAAAAATTGGTTCAGACGGGATTTTCAGGCGAACCACAAAAGGTTGGCCTGTTTTCAGTTTTTTTTGAATCTCATCCTCGTTTAAAGCCGCGCACTTCCGGTCATACTTCCAACCCGGATTTCCCCCCCGCCTTTCCTCAATCTCCTCCCGGGTGCAGAAACAACGGTACGCCCGGCCATTTTCCCGAAGTGCTTCGACTGCCGCCCGATACCTGGGAAAACGTTTTGACTGAAACACAACTTCCCCATCCGGCTCCAGCCCCAACCAGGCCATACTGGCGAGAATCTGTTCCGTAAACTCCGGTTTTGAGCGTTTTTTATCTGTATCTTCAATCCGCAAACGAAATACACCATTATAGTGCTTTGCAAACAAATAATTGAACAAAGCCGTCCTGGCTCCTCCGATGTGAAGATAACCCGTCGGGCTTGGGGCAAATCTAACAACTACTTTTTCCACAACTCTTCCCCTTGTCAGTTATTCTAATTCTTCCGGCATCCCGGTTCCCCCCATTCTATCCTGATTCCCCCGCCACGTAAACCATCGCGGCATTGCGCTGAGGGAAACAGGAACTGAAACAATCGCACCATCATTTTCTGTTGGCATCAATTCCAGTGATTATGCAATTTTCCTGGCGCGGTTTCGGACGGGGTGTGTATAATAGCCTTGAACAGGGAGGTGTGAATGATTTACGGTGTTTCGACACATGTTGTTGCCAGAGAAAACCTCACCGGCGATCATCTGGACCGCATCGCGGCAGCCGGTTTCGATACAGTGGAACTATTTGCCAATTCTCATCAGATAGATTTTGACAACCCCGGTGCCCTTCGGGACATTACCGGGGCCATTGACCGAAACAGACTATTCGTAAATTCGGTTCACGCCCCTTTTTATGCTTCCCTTGAAGAGCTTTACAAGGGGCATTTTCTTGATATCAGTTCTACCGATGAAGATCTTCGGGCACTGTCCGTCTCGGAAATTATCAAAAGTTTTATACTTGCCTCTTATGTGAATGTGGACTATTTCGTTCTCCACTTTCCAGGCACGGAAAACAGAGACGCCTTGATGAAAAGCATAGACGAATTGCATTCCGTTTCTGAACAAATTCGAACGAAACTAAGTTTTGAAAATGTACCGGGCCCAGACACCGGCGTTTCGGATATCGTGAAATTCCTTGATGAGAACCAGATTCCATTCGGGGTTTGCTTTGATATCGGCCACAGCCATCTGGCGGGGCGGGTATTGAAAGACATCGAAGAATACGCTGTCCATTTTTACACCGCTCACATCCACGACAATGATGGCATTCACGATATACATCAGCTGCCTTTCGACGGGACAATTCCATGGACAGAGGTGATGGCGGCTTTCAGAAAGGCTGACTACAAATGGGGGTTTATGCTGGAAATAAAGAGGCCGGAAAATGTCCCCCTTAACTCCTCACTGGCACAGATGAATCATATAATCCCGCAATTGGAAAGTCTTTCGAAAAAAGCTGTTCTATGAAAATTATTGTAGCCGAATCCGCAGGCTTCTGCTGGGGAGTCCGACGGGCAATGGAAAAAACACTGGAACTTGCAGACAACGAAAAAGACCATGACATTCATACCCTCGGCCCTCTGATTCACAACCATCAGGTTGTAGATTTTCTTTCATCAAGGGGGGTACGGGAAACAGGTTCAATAGATAACATTCAAGATGGAACGGTCATTATTCGTGCACATGGAACCACTCCTGAAATATTGGAGGATCTGAGAAAACGAGGCATCAAAGTAAAAAATGCGACCTGCCCCAGGGTAGGCAAGGTACAGGCACTGATTAAAGGACATTTTGCCAGGGGATTTGATGTCATCATTATTGGCGACACCGGCCATGCGGAAGTAATCAGTCTTATGGGCTATTCCAGGGAAACCGCCCATCTGGTCCGGACTCCTGCCGAGGCTGAAAAATTGTCTGATTATGAAAAAGCGATCGTGGTTTCACAAACAACTTTCGACCGGAAGGTTTTTGATGAAATTGTGACCGTTCTGCAGGAGAAAGTGAAAGAACTGAAAGTATTCTGCACCATCTGTGATTCAACGGAAAAGCGTCAGGAAGAAGTAAAAAAACTTGCCTTAAAAGTAGACTGCATGATCATTGTCGGCGGTCATCACAGCGCGAACACCACACGCCTGGCGGAAATCTCCAGACGGCTTTGTCAACATGTTTATCACATCGAAACAGCGGCAGATTTAAAAGATATCGATGTTCGTCCTTACCATACGATTGGCGTTTCAGCCGGTGCGTCCACGCCTAATTGGATCATCAACAGTGTAGTTCAGGCCCTTCGCTTTAAAGACAAAGAAAAGACCCTTCGCTTCAGGCTTTTCGGGTGGTTTTTCTACTGCGGGATTTTCCGTGCACTGGCCGCATTCGTTCTCTGTATGGGAATTCAGAATACATTTTCTCTGTCGCAGTCATGGAAATTTCCCCTTATTTCCTTCTTTTATCTTTTTTCCGTCACAAACCTCAATGGAATTGTCAGTGGGAAAACACTTCTCTTCAACGACCCTACCCGCTTTCATTTTCTCCAGTCCAGACGGCGCTATCTCGGTTTTCTTTCAACAGCCTCAGTATTTGCAGTTCTTGTGCTTGGCCTGACATTGTCTCTTTCCGGATTTGCCCTTCTCCTTCTGTCTGTTCTGCTTGGCATTTTATACAGAATCCGTATTGGTATTGCAGGAAAGCCTTTTCGTATCTTTGATATACCTGGTTCTAAAAACCTTCTTCATGGACTTGCATGGTCCATAGTCATTGCAGCCATTCCCTTGTCGGCACATGGCATCCAGTCACCGGTCCCTTTGATTCTCGGACCGGGCCTTGTCTTTCTCATTGTCTTTACCGGGACGGTACTCTTCGATTTCAAGGATTACCAGGGGGATCGTTTTGCCGGTAAAGAAACACTTCCAATCCTCCTGGGCCGAGAGAAAGCTGCCCGTATCGTCTTCTGGAGCACTCTGGTTCTTGCTTTGTTTCTTTCGGGGCTTGCACTAAGTACGGGCAAAACTCAACCCGGGTTTGTACTGCCTTTTACATTGATTTACAGCTTATTTGTCTTCACCCATTACTCTAATAAGAGAACCATCCCTTCTGATGGCCACTTTGAGCTTATTGTTGATGGCATTGCCCTGGCGCCATTGCTTATTTCGCTGACACTCTCAATTATCAGCAACGGTTAATAAAAAAAGGGGAGCAACAGCTCCCCTTTCCTTACCACGTTGAAATCAATATGTTTATTTTGTGACTTCTTCCTTTTTCTCAACTTTTGGTTCTTCTTTCACTCCGAAGATGATTCCTTCCACCTGATCCAGACCCTGTTTTACTGCCACGTCCTTTTTCTTCAGAAGGCTTGTGTCAATCTCGTCAAAAACGGGAGTAAGTTCAGCCAGTTTCTTGCACCCGGCGGTGTTAAGATAATCTTTGAACGCATCCAAAGATTCACGGGCATTACCAAAATTGCTCTCAGCTACCTGCATCCGGATGTTGTTCAGTTTTAGCTTCATCTCAAGTACGGTTTTGTCCATTGAGAGAGCATCAACTTTTTTGTTTAATTCCACAATCTGCTGCGACGTTGCCTGCTCCTTTTTACTGAACTCTGTCTTTGCGCTCCTCATCGCCATCAGATGGGCAACCAGCAATACAATGAGGATAATAACAAACAGAATACCCAGGGTCTTTGTTGAACCTTTTTCCATGTTTTCTTCTCCTTTCAAAACGTTTTAGGGGGTTAATGTAACATCGAGATCCAAGCCCAGATTTTCCGTCTTAACCTGCTTGAATTCTTCATAACAATCCAAGAAACTTTTTACCACATCCGGGTCAAATTGACGGCCAGAAAAATCCTTAATTTCCTGATAAGCCTTAATTGGAGCGAGCCCTTCTCGGTATGGCCGGGAACTCGTCATTGCATCGTAGGCATCTGCCACCGACATCATTCTCGATTCCAGAGGAATTTCATCCCCCTTCAAGCCATCTGGATAACCGTCCCCATTATACCATTCATGATGGTGACGAATTACCGGGCTCAACTCAAATCCATAGAGATTTTTAACAATTTCCGCGCCAATGA
>JAADJC010000124.1 GCA_013151025.1 Acidobacteriota bacterium | reverse complement strand
GAAATCACATGTTGAACATTACCTGGTTTATCCTGTGGGGACTCCTCTGGGCAGTTTACTTCATGCTGGACGGTTTTGACCTCGGCCTGGGCGCCCTGATGCCCCTTTACGCTAAAAATGACACAGAAAAAAGGATGATTTTCAATGCCATGGGCCCCTTCTGGGATGGAAACGAAGTCTGGCTCATCACCGCAGGTGGTGTCACATTTGCCGCCTTCCCGAAGACTTATGCCGTCATGTTCAGTACACTGTACACACCACTGCTGATAATTTTGTTCGCTTTGATTCTCCGAGGTGTGTCATTTGAATTCCGCAGCAAAGTGGAAAGCCGGAGCTGGCGCAGAATCTGGGACTGGTGCCTCATTGTCGGCAGCTTTGTCCCGGCGCTTCTCTGGGGTGTGGCCTTTGCCAATATTTTCAAAGGTATTCCCTTTGACGCACAGGGTATGTTTCACGGAAATCTGTTTACCCTGCTGAATCCCTACGGACTGGCGGGAGGCCTGTTCTTTTTGTTCTTTTTCTTCATGCACGGTGCCCTGTGGGCATCCGTCAAAACCGAAGGGACAACGTCTGAAAGAGCAAAGGGAGCTGCTTCAAAACTCTGGGTTATTGTGCTGATTCTTGCTGTCGTCTTCCTGGTGTACAGCAAATTTGCCACACCGCTTTATGACAACTATTTTGCACATCCTGTTCTGTTTATCATTCCATTCATTGCAGTAGTCGCCTTGATCATGGTCCGGGTATTCATAGCAAAAAAGAGTTGGTGGAAAGCCTGGTTCGCGTCTTCTCTTACAATTGTAATGGTTACTTACTTCGGCCTTGCCGGCATATTCCCGAACCTTTACCCGTCTTCACTGGATCCGGCGGCATCCCTGAATATCTACAATTCCGCATCCACTCAGGGAACGCTTAAAATCATGTTTATCGTCGTACTCATCTGTATCCCACTTGTCCTTGCCTACCAAATCTGGCACTATATCATTCAGCGCCATCCGGTAACCGAAGACATCATTCACGACGAAGAGGCCTATTGATAACAACCACAACTCCTTGAGGGGGATTTTCTTCCCCCTCTTCTTTTTCTTTAAAACTTTACAAAAAAATCTTGACTTAAATACCATACGTGATATTATTGCGAATGATTCCTGATATTGATGGAGGATTGAAATGAGTGATGTAAAAGAAAAAGTCTTAAAAGAAATGGAAAATGCCGGAAAACCGCTTCGGCCCGGCGACATCGCGAAAGCCCTTTCCCTGGATAGCAAGGAAGTATCAAAAGTAGTGAAAGAACTGAAAGCAGAAGGGAAAATCATTTCCCCGAAACGGTGCTTTTACGCACCCACAAACTAATCTAATTACCTGAACGGAGGAAATAAAAATGACACTTGTAACAAAAGAAGCCCCTGATTTTACCGCAACAGCTGTAATGCCGGACAACACTTTCGGCGAACTGAAATTGTCCGACTACCGTGGAAAACACGTTATCCTGTTTTTTTATCCGCTGGATTTTACCTTTGTGTGCCCCTCTGAGATTATCGCTTTCAACAAGAAACTGAATGAATTCAAGAGCCGGGGATGTGAAGTCATCGGCGCTTCCATTGACTCCGAATTCAGCCACCTCGCCTGGAAAAATACGCCGGTGGAAAAAGGTGGTATCGGCAACGTGCAGTTCCCGCTGGTAGCGGACATCACAAAGAATATTTCACGGGACTACGGCATTTTGTTCAACGAAGCTGTCGCCCTTCGCGGCCTCTTTCTCATCGACAAAGAAGGCATTGTCCGCCATTCGGTAATCAATGACCTGCCGCTGGGCCGGAACATTGATGAAGCACTCCGTATCCTGGAAGCCCTTCAGTTCGTGGAAAAGCACGGTGAAGTTTGCCCCGCCAACTGGCAGGAAGGGAAAAGTGCCATGGAACCCACAACAGAAGGTGTTGCAAAATTCCTTGCGGAACACACAGACGAGCTATAAACTGTCCATATACCGATCCCAAGGAGGATATTATGACAAAGCGATCTGAAATTTATAAATGCAATATCTGCGGCAACCTCGCGGAAATCGTCGGCGAAGGCGCCGGCACCCTGGTTTGCTGCGGTGAAGACATGGAATTATTGACTGAAAAAACCGCCGATTCCAGCACTGAAAAACATGTCCCTGTTATTGAAAAAATCAACGGCGGGTACCGGGTTTATGTGGGAAGCACCCTTCACCCGATGGAAGAAAAACACTGGATTCAATGGATTGAACTTACAGCGGATGGAATTTCCCACAAGAAATACCTGAATCCCGGCGACAAACCGGAAACTGTTTTCATGGTGGGAAACGCAACAACTGTTTCCGCCCGTGAATTCTGCAACCTCCATGGTCTCTGGAAAGGATAACACCATCGGGTATCAAATTAACCGTATTCTGTAATCTGTTAAGAGGAGAAAGCCTTTCCGGTTTTCTCCTCTTTTTTTATCCTGAAACTCCCTGCCCCGTTTTTCTCCACCTATTATTCCCTGTTTTGGGGATATTGGTTCAACCGGTTTCAGCGGCAATTTATAATTTTTTTGACAAATACAGAAAGTCAGGTATAATCACTGTAGATTCTTAATTTTATTTTTCCAGTTAATTTGTAACTTATCCCGGTTTTTTAATTTTTTTTGGACAACTTTCGTTGTCAAACTGTAGTACGTGTAAAAGTAGGCATAGTTAAAACACGTAACAGCTATTGATTGCTCTTGTCGGTAACCCTGAAACTGAAGGAGGTCAGAAGAAATGGGAAAAAAACTGTTCATATTTACCGCAACTATCGCTTTCCTGCTCTGTGGAGTTCCGCAGGCACAGGCAAAACACACTCCCAAACGACAAAAGAAAGAAACAAAAATTGTGAAAATCCGGGGAAATCAGGCATGGGTAAATACCGGCCTGAAAATTAATCCGCAGGACACTGTCACAATCAAGGCATCGGGAAAAGTCTATTTTAATAAAGAAGGCCAGTCCGGCGTCAACCCCAATGGCTGGTCTTTTAAAGACTACGGAAAAAGCTGGCCATACAACTGGAACTATTGTGACGACCCGGAACCGCAGATGAATCATGCCGCCCTTATCGGAAATGTCGGGCATCCCAATTTCTTTATTGGCAAAAAACTCACTTTTACCGGAAAAAACGGAACATTGTACCTTGGAATCAACGACTGTACCTTGACTGGTAAATATAAGAACAGCGGCAAGTTTATTGTTACCATTACCGTACTTCGGGGAGATACCCATATCCAACGCTGAATATCCGGTATTTTTCTTTTCATGCCGTAAAGGCGGGAAATTCTTCCCGCCTTTTATTTTTCCCTCTCAACTTACAGTTTTCATGATAAATTGAAAATAACACGCCATGGAGGAGTTTATGGAAACGCTGCAAGCGATTTTAACCCGGAGAAGCATCCGCAATTTTACCGGTGAAGCTATTTCAGATGAACAATTGCACCACATCATCGAGTCGGGCATGTATGCTCCCAGTGCCAATAACCGCCAGCCCTGGCACTTTGTCGTCATTGACGACCGGATGTTACTGGACCAGATTCCCGGCTTTCATCCATATGCGGCTATGGTTAAAGAAGCCTCCGTCGTCATCTCAGTCTGTGGCGACACAAGACTGGAGCCTGCGGAAGGCTACCTCGCGCTGGACTGCGGGGCCGCTGCCCAGAACATGATGCTGGCCGCTCACGAACTGGGGCTCGGCTCCTGCTGGCTCGGTATCTACCCCCGGAAACAGCGGATGGAAGCGGTAACAGAGCTCCTGGAGTTCCCGGATCACATCCTGCCAATGGCATTGATTGTGCTGGGCGTTCCAAACGAAATTAAATCCACTCCGAATCGCTTCCGCCCGGACCGGATCTATTCCAACCGCTGGCCCTGGCCGGAACCGGAAACAGGAAGGATTTAATAAAAAGAAGTGAAGAGTGATGGGTTCAATGGGAAAAGATAGGGAACCAGAACACTTTACTGTCATATTATGTGTCTTTTCATTTCCCGGCATTTAATATCTAGTTTCAGGCCACAAATTCCCTGATTGTCTTTGACCTCTCATTCAACAATCAAAATTCATCACCTGGCATTCCGTGTTGTGCGTTTGCACAACACGGTACACACAGCGTCCTGCCAGTTGTGGCCGTTCCAGTAGTGTGGGATTAACAGAGAACGGTACAGCTCCTCCTTCGGCCGGATTCCCAGCGCGTCAATGAGTACATCATTGTAACCGGAACGGACAAGAGACAAATCCTCATTCAGCTCAAACAGCCGAATTTTCACAAAGGGAGACGGGCCGGACAGCAACGTCCCTTTTATCTTTCTGATATCACAGAATCCGGCATCCAGATAAATATGCCGATCGTTTATTCTACTGTTAAAAGACCGAATCACCGCCGACTCCCAGACAGACACCCCCGCCCGTTCCGGCAAATCACCCAACCGGACATAGGTAAGCGAAACCCCTGCAGCGACCTCGGCTGCCATCTTCCGCCCCGGACGGATAAGAGAAAAACGCACGCCCCTGCGGTGCCAGTCCATAGAAACCCGCAGCACCACAGGTTCGCTGTACTTTGTAATATAGTTATTGGTTCCCGCCGCATAAACAACCGGCCTGCCATGAATCCGGCGGGCCTGCACATTGCGAAAATGGCCCGGGTGCTCTATGACCAGCAGCCGATCGCCCTGCAATGTCATCACGACCAATACCGAAGGGTACAGCGTTCTGTTATAAACCGTTAGCATAACTTCAGGGACATTGTCCCCATCCAGATCCATCAGGTCAATACAGTGAATCCGTTCCATGTCAAACAAAGTGTCCTCGCAACGGATTTTTTCGTTCACTGCCAATCTTCGTTTCCACCTCAATGTGCCGTCCGAACGCTGCATAAAAATCTCAACAGCGGGAACGCTTTTTTCAGGATTCACCATCAATAAATCATCCAGGCCGTCATGATTCAGATCTGATACCTGCCACATCCTGACTCCCGGAGTCAACAGAGCAAACCCGCACCAGTTCTTCTGAAAGCGGACACGAAGTACAGAATTTCCATACGCGTTTTTTACCGTCAGCACAGAACCTGCAGAATATGGGGCAATTTTCACCGCAAGAGGCCCCAGAACCGGCGCATTCCCTGATTCTCTCATCAAATTTCGAGCCGCAATCACCCCCACTGCGATGGTGATCAGCACCAGCAGCAGCAAGAAAACCCGCCGCAGCCAAAAAGCTCCCTTCAATTTTCCGGCATCATCCGCCATCGGATCACCGGAACCTCTTTCCAATTTTTCCCAGTGTTCAAGCCAGCCATCCACCTCGTCTTTCAGAAAATACACCGAATGCCGGCCCGGTACACGGTGAACAGGAAAAGCGTTTTCCTTTTCCCAGCGTTGTATCGTTTTAACTGATTTTCCAAAATAAACTGAAATAGATTTCCAACCGTCAATAACGTTCTGATTGGTCATAGCCAAATTGTACTCCACTTTAATCCCATTTTAAATGAAATCTTTGCGGAGTTCTGTTAACGGGCCTTCAGCTCTTCCACCAGGGTGATGTATGCCCTCATTGCGGCATCTGTTTCCATGCCTTTTATTTCGGCGCGGGCATCGTATTTGGCAGCTATTTGGCAGCA
Organism: Acidobacteriota bacterium; assembly: GCA_013151025.1. Lineage (GTDB taxonomy): Bacteria > Acidobacteriota > Holophagae > Thermotomaculales > Thermotomaculaceae > UM-FILTER-49-7. Next base: position 5,399 of record JAADJC010000124.1, on the reverse strand, counting down.
CCTACAAGGTCAAAGCCGCCGGGACGGTCTCCGGAAACATCCCCGTCCATTGCCTGTTTATATAACGCATACAATTTCAACAGCATCTGGTTGTCCGGCCGTTCTGCCAGCCGGGTCACATCTTCCTGCGCCTTTTCAAACTTTTTTTTCATATCTGACATGTTTTCTCCTATGGCCTTCGTAAAGAGTGATGGGTGATGGGTGATGGGTGATGAGTGATGAGTGACAAAAGGCAGGGGAAGAGCCAACTCCATGATTCTTCTTATCTTAACACTCGAACTCGAACTCGAACTCGTTTCATTATTTGCCTGTCCCCAAATCTGGAAGGAAATTGTGAGTATCCGAATCATGAAAGTACCTCCGGAAATGAGCCAATAGGTGGTCATCCGACCGGGTGGGCTTTCGCCGCACCCGCCGGATGGCAGCATCCTTTTTATGATTTTTCTCTCCTCAGGGGGAGAAAAAAAGGCTAAAAATTAAAAATCCTAAAACTAATATGCCCTGGCAACGCGGAAGCCAAGGTTGTCGCTCGTCTCGGACAGGCTGAGGTTGTCGCGATAGGCTGAACGACAAAGGTCGGCATAATGGCTGTGCCAGCTGCCGCCCCGTATCACCCGGCGGGAACCAGATATCTCATATACGGGATTGCCCGACGGGTTGGTGCTGTAGGAGCCGGTATTGGAATAGGCACTGGAACTGTACCAGTCCTGACACCATTCCCAGACGTTGCCGCTCATATCATAGAGGCTCCAGGCATTGGGGAGTTTTTCGCCAACCGGATGGGTCTGATGGCCGGAGTTGTAATAGTACCAGCCATACGCATTATCCCAACTGTCGCCCCAGTAATAGGCGGTGGTGGAACCCGCACGGCAGGCGTATTCCCATTCCGCTTCCGAGGGCAGATAGTAGGTTCCCGGATTGTTGGCGGTCAGCCAATCGCAGTAGGCAACAGCTCCGTACCAGGAGACATAAATTACAGGATGATTTTCATATCCGGATTCCACAGAGTAGTTGCCCCCGTTGTTGATGATGTGGGAATCCAAGATTTCCGATTTGTCATAAAACCAATTATCTTCAACTATAGATGAGGAGTTCAGGAAGTCCACATACTGCTGGTTGGTAATTTCGTATTTGCCCATATAAAATTGGTTGATGGAGACAGAATGCACCGGCTGTTCATCTGAATCTCCTGAGTTGGAACCCATCTGAAAGCTGCCGGAGGGAATGAGAACCATATCGGGTGTGGTACTACTGGATCCGGGTGTGTAAATGACGGTCGCACAGGCATTAAATTCAACATTTTCATAGGTTTCCGTAGCGCCGCCGTTGTAATGCACGATGACAGAGCAGGTCTGCGGGGTAGTTCCGTCCAAATCAAAGACAAAACCGCTGTAATCATTGGAAGATCCACGTGTATAATAGTTCTGTGTGTCGGGATTTTTTATTAGTTCCGGTTTAGGTTCCGTCTGGCTCCATTCCCAGTCGGGGTTAATTTCGATTGATTCAATAGAAGCGGCATTCAAGCTGGATGTATCCACGATCAACGAGGCCTGATAAGGGTTATACCATGAGCCCCTCCCCTGGCTGTCCACCGCGTCCAGATGTTCGTAATAAAACGGAATGATACTGTCAGAGATGGTATGTTGGTCCAGGATTCCCAGAATCGCATTGAAGAGGTCCGAATCTACCGGCTGCTCGATATGGTTCAAATGTACGATGCCCAATGGCACACCGATGTCCAACAGGGATGCGCTGCTGACAGCCACGGCACCGTCACCAAAAAGGTGTCCTTCATAGTTGACAACGCCATAAATAGGTTTAGACCCGGCAAGAACAAAGGGGGATATGCCGGATGGAAATTCACGCTTTCCCATTTTCATCAGGTTGATGGAGCCGGGACTCAGTTCTTTGTAGATCGGCATGTGGATATCTTTTACGTAGCCGAGTCGAGACCGTTCCTCAATAACCAGCCAGTCTCCGTCCGCTGCTTTTGCTGCGGCAATTGACCCGTGGAAAGGGGGTGCGATCATGACAAGGTCATCCACCCGGTTTGGCGCGTTCGTGCTGTCGGTTTCCAAGCAGTACCAACGGGTGATGACGCCGCCGTAGGAATGGGTAATAATGTCCATCTGATGACCTTCCCGGCCGTACACATAATTAACGGCTTCTTCCACTTCCTCACCGCCGGTGGGGATGTCTTCGATACCGCATCCCCCGTGAAAAAGTTCGTATACCCGGTAGCCTTTCTGACGGAGCTGATAGGGGATGTTGCCCCAGTAGCTGGCGGTGCCGTTGATGCCGTGGATCAGCAGGATGGGGTTATCCCCTTCTGTCCAGTTGTTTTCGGGAAGGTCAATGGCAATACTGTCGTAGTGCGTTTTCCCCGGAAAGTAGGACTGCTGACCGGTGGTACTGTCGGTTCTGATGGTGTAACTGTCCTGATGGTTGAGGGTCCGGATTTCATATGTTTTATTCATTCCGTCGGCATACTCCGTTTCGGACATGCTTATAGTCCAATAGGTGATGTAATTTGCACTACTGCACGCTGCGGCGATGTCAGTGCTGTTGCTGCTCGGGATAAAGAAGCACCAGAGGTCTTTGCCTTCATGACTCTTAAAAAAGGCGTTGGGTAAATCAAGCTCATATCCATCCGTTAAATTCACGTATTTTGTGAAGATGGTTTTTGCGTCATCGGTACCGCCGGCTGCATTGCGATAATATTGGATAAGTTTGTTGTAGATTTCTTCAGTCAATGCTTTAGAGGATGTTTGTTTCAAAGATTCGTTGCCTGAAAAACCGAAATCAGGTGCCTCTTTCAGAACAAGCCAGCCGCTTCCACTGAATTTATTGCTATGGTCTGTTAAATGGAGATAAAAATGGCTGTCGGGGAGATTAATGATAAGACCAAGAGCATAAACACCCAATTTATCAAAACTGGCAGTTATAGAATTAGTGCCCGGGAGAAAAGATGTTGCAACAGATGTCCATGAATGAAACTTGTTGCTCCATTCGTAAAAAGTGAGAGAAAGACCCTCTTTGGCGTATTCAGCCGCAGAAGGGATTTGGTCCAACGGGATGGTGAGGGTAATTGGACTGTCGAGTTTGTATCCTTCCGGCTCCAGTTTGTAGGCGGTGCTGCCAATAAGTTCGGTGACGCTGTCACTATTGGTATCAAGGGGGATTTCCGACAGTGTTATTTCGGTGTCGGATGAGACGGCGTTTTCAGGAATACTGACGGTGACGGTGCCAGTGGATACGGTGCCGCCGGATGTGCCAATGGTTTGGGTGTCGGTTTCATATGCACTGTAATTGGCCCCCATGCCGCCAAGGCGGATATGGTCATTATCACCAACCAGTTCAAAGCCGGCCAGGGGTTCACTGGATTCCACTGTGATGTGAGTAACGCCGGACGGCAGGGTGCCGCCAAAAAGGTTTTCCGCCAATTCAACTTTCTTGGCTCTGGAAGAAATGGAGATGGTATTCTGTGCCTGAAGTGTACCGTTGTCATCATAGGCGGAGACATTCACTGTGGCAGTTGCATCTCCCATGTTGATCATGGAAATACCAGTCCACTCGTTATTATTGACCCGGACATTATTGAAGTATAATGTAAATGATGTAGTACCATCAACTGAGAACCCGGCCAGAATCTCTGTCGTGATTCCCCCGAAAAGCTCAAAACCAATAACATTCTGGTCAGATTTCATAATAATGTAATCCGGCATGGGGTCGGTGGCAATGAAATCTTCTACCAATGCGACTTTTTTGGTATTGGGTTCGATTGTTACGGTGTTTTGCCCCAACAGGTTTCCATTGGCATCGTATCCATTGACCTGAACTGTTGCCCTCTGGCTGGTGATATTGTAAACGGCACAGCCGGTCCACCAGTAGCTGTTGGATGCGATATGGGTAAAATACAGGGTCTTGGAAGGTAAAGTCTTGAGAGTCAAAGCAGCTGCCGTATGAAAATCGCCCTTGCGTCCGAACATTTCAACAGCCGCAATGCTGTCACCGCTGGATGTAAAACGGCCGACACCGGCACCGATTGCAAAAGGATTTCCATAATAGCTTGTAAGGTCAATATTTTCTTGACAGTCAGCCAATGATAGTCCGGGAATGGCGTGATAAACATTTCCCGCCTTATAACCAACAGATTGATAATCTTGAGCATTGACAATACCGGCTTCACTCCACCAGAAATCGGTTTGTTCCGCCACATGGGGTACGTAAAGTGTTCCGGATAGAGCCATCGGTGCTTCGGTTAACATACATTTCGTTCCGTCAGTTGTATTATATTCAACAAAACCATGCAGCTGTTCAGCTGCAGTCACTTGGAGCCATGCGATGTCTGACAGATTCCAGCCACCACCAAATGGATTTGAAGTAGGATGAAAGAGTGCATCTGTCCTGCGTTCAATGCTGCCATGTCCTTTTAACTGATCGATTGTAACGGTCTCAAGAACGTTACCCTGCGCATTATATGCAGTGATAGTCACAGAAAGGGTTTCATCGTGAGGATTGACAATCCCCAAAGTGGTGTGCCAATCATCGCTTTCCATAATGCGGGGGATAATGATGGCGTTGTCACTATCAGTTGTCGAAGAGTCACCCAAAATCTGAATATTATCCACATAAATGGTTGAAGTTGTTCCATACGCGGGCGGTTTTGTTAATTGGCCGATAGTAACTATGTTGAATGCATTCGTGTTTCTGAAAAAGATTCCTGGATAATTGCCCCAATCCTGATCTACTACATTAATATCAAATTCCACAGTAAAATTTTGGCTCTGTACCAAAGAAAATTCAGGGCTATCACCATAGTAATGGCCCTCGCCGGATGATACATCGTGCACTGTTGCATGATACCAATGATTTGCACTGTCCCAGTAAAGGTTCTGCGGTTCAGACGTAGTGTAGTTTGGATTATTGGAAAAATCCTGTTGACAAATTATACCTGCACTCAGGTTGCCAGCTATCATGACCAGCATGAGGGCCAAAAGAACCGGTTTTTTTTGTTTTATGCACTTCAAAAGTCTCTCCTTAATGAAAGTTTCTAATTAACTGCATTCTACACCCACAAAAAACGATACACAAATCATAACCTGCAATATGTCAACACAAAATAGAGGAAGCACGGAAGGAGACATGCAAATAATGCACTTCTACATTGTTCGGCAGCGGTAAAAATAAATGTTGAATATAAGCGGAGTTTACGGTAACTTACATACTTTTCAGTTTCTCAACCAGGGCAACGTAGGCGGCCATGGCTGTTTCTGTTTCCATGCCTTTTATTTCGGCGCGGGCATCGTATTTGGCAGCACCTACAAGGTCAAAGCCGCCGGGACGGTCTCCGGAAACATCCCCGTCCATTGCCTGTTTATATAACGCATACAATTTCA
>JAADJC010000097.1 GCA_013151025.1 Acidobacteriota bacterium | reverse complement strand
GTTACAAGTGCCGACACATGTTACCGATTATTAAGGCGGGGTTTGCAGAAATGATGCCCCAGCGGGCGTTGCGGTGAGTTTCTCATCTTTGTGGTTTTTCTTCGGGAGTTCTTGCGGCGGCAGCGAGACGTCTCATGTTGACAGTGAAAATGCCGTGTGATACCTTTGGGTTGCATTGAATTCGAAGGGGGCAATTGTGAAAAAAACACCGTTGAATGAAGAACATAGAAACCTCGGTGCGAAAATGGTGGATTTTGGCGGCTGGGATATGCCGGTTCAGTATTCAGGCGTTCTGGAAGAACATCTGGCAGTGCGAAAGAAAGTGGGACTCTTTGATGTGTCTCATATGGGAGAATTTACGGTGAAAGGCCCGGACGCACTGGCCTTTGTTCAGCACGTAACCTGTAACGATGTGGCAACACTGGCCCACAAGCAGATTCACTATTCCGCCTTTACCTATCCGGAAGGTACCATTGTTGATGATCTGCTGGTATACCGGCAGGACGACAACGAGTTCTTTCTCGTGGTTAATGCCGCTAATATTGAAAAAGATTTTGACTGGGTTACCAGGCAGAGCGACGGATTTGATGTGGAACTGAAAAACGTGTCGGATTCTTACGCTCAACTGGCTGTTCAGGGCCCGGAAGCCGTAAAGATTATTGAAACTCTGTTTGGTAAAGTGGCTCCGGAGATGCAGTACTACTGGTTTGACTATGTAACATACGAGGGAAGCCCCTGCATTCTGTCCCGTACCGGTTACACCGGGGAAGACGGGTTTGAAGTCTATTGCCCCCCTTCCGTATCGGTGGCACTGTGGCGGCAGGTAATGGAAGTGGGTAAGCCCTACGGCATCATGCCCTGTGGGCTGGGAGCCAGGGACACACTGAGGCTGGAATCCAGAATGTGCCTGTATGGAAATGACATTGATCATACGACAACCGTCCTGGAAGCCGGCCTCGGCTGGGTCTGCAAACTGGACAAGGGCGATTTCATCGGGGCAGACGTTCTGCGCCAGCAGAAAGAAGAGGGGCTGGAACGAAAATTGATGGGGTTTGAAATGGTGGATCGGGGAATTGCCCGCCACGGGTATCCGGTATATCTGGAACCGGATGGTGAAGCCGTGGGCACTGTTACCAGCGGGTCATACGCGCCTTTCCTTGAAAAGAGTATCGGCCTGACATATCTGCCTATTGAAAACGCAAAAATAGGGACGGAAATTTATATTGGTATCCGTAAGAAAACGGCAAAAGCGGTGGTGGTCAAAACCCCGTTTTACAAGCGTCAGAAATAATCCTGGAGGAGGACTTCATGGTTTTGCAGGGTTTTTATTACACGAAAGAGCACGAATGGGTAAAAGTGGACGGAGAAACCGGGACAATCGGCATTACCGACCATGCCCAGAAACAGCTGGGAGACATTGTTTTTGTAGAAGTTCCGGAAGTTGATACGGAGCTGGAAAAGGGCGATGAGGCCGCTTCCATAGAATCCGTAAAAGCCGTAGCAGATGTATTCAGTCCGCTTACCGGTACAGTTACTGAAATCAATGAGACACTGGAAGATGAGCCGGAAATGATCAACAAAGACGCCCAGAATACCGGTTGGCTGTTCAAACTCCGGTTGAGTAAGAAGTCCGAACTGGACGAGTTGATGGACGCCGCAGCGTACGAGAAGTATCTCGAAGAAGAGGAGGGATAAGCCATGTCCCGCTTCTTTCCCCTGTCCGATGATGATCGGCGGGAAATGTTGCGGAAGGTCGGGGCAGACAATATTCAATCTCTTTTCTCATCTATACCGGAAAACGGTCAATTTAAGGAAACACTGAACATTCCAAGTTACAGTGAGCAGGAATTGCTGAACGTTTTCCGCGAACTGGCGGATGCCAACACACCTGTACGCTCTTTTGCCGGAGCGGGGGTTTATGCTCACTACATACCGGCAGCGGTGGACTCATTGGCTTCCAGAGAAGAGTTTCTGACGGCATATACGCCGTATCAACCCGAAATTTCGCAGGGTACTTTGCAATCAATTTTTGAGTATCAAACTTATATGTGCGCACTGACCGGTATGGAGGTTTCAAACGCTTCCATGTATGACGGCGCCACCGCTTTTGCCGAAGCAATTCTGATGGCAAAGCGTGCTGTAAAAAAGAAAAATACAGTCCTGATTTCAGACGCGATTCATCCTCACTACCGCAAAGTAGCAGAAAGCTATCTGAAAAACCTGGGCATCACAATTACTGCCATTCCAACCGTCAATCACAGGATTGAGATGGATGTGCTGGTCACAGCACTGGAAAATGAGGATGTCTTTGGTGTGGCTGTGGGCTATCCGAATTTCTTTGGAATTGTGGAGCCACTGGATGAAATTGCGGCTGCAGTTCGGGAAAAAGCGCCGAAAGCCATGCTGATTTCTGTTACGACTGAACCCTTGGCCTTTGGCCTGTTGACACCGCCGGGTGAATTCGGGGTGGATATTGCCTGCGGAGAAGCCCAATCCTTTGGGAACTATCCTGGATTCGGCGGGCCGTTGCTGGGCTTTCTGACCACAAAGCAGAAACTGGTTCGGAACATGCCGGGCCGGGTGGTGGGTCAGACCACCGACGTGGACGGGAAAACCGGCTATGTGCTGACCCTGTCTGCAAGGGAACAGCATATCCGTCGAGAAAAAGCGACATCCAATATCTGTTCCAATCAGGGTTGGTGCATGTTACGTGCTGTGATCTATCTGGCGCTTTTAGGGAAAACCGGCCTGAAAGAGCTGGCGGAGTTGAACCATCGGCTCGCTGAGACAGCAAAAACGGCCATTTCCAAAACTGCCCGCTTTAAGGTGGTGCCGGGGATGAGTTTCAACGAATTTGTGGTTCGATCCGATGCAGACCTGGAAGATTTTGTGGAACACGCAGTGGTAAACGGGATGTTCCCCGGTGTCCGCTTGTCCAAATTCGGCCTTGCGAAGGATGAGATGCTGATCACAGTGACGGAGATGAACACGGTGGAAGATATTCACCGTCTCGTGGAACTGATGGAGGCGGCAAAATGAAAACACTGAGAGAAAAAGAAAAAACGATATTTGAGCTGGGTGGAAGCGGAAAGCGGGGAATGGACCTGCCGAAACCGGAGGGGCTGGCTCCTGCCGCAATTTCAGGGCCCTGCATGCGCGGCGTAGCTCCGGATCTCCCCGACCTGTCCGAGGTGGAAGTGGTCCGTCACTTCACGCGGCTTTCCAAGCTGAACTACGGTGTGGATGACGGGTTTTATCCCCTTGGTTCCTGTACCATGAAACACAATCCCAAAATCAATGAAGTTGTCGCGTCGCTGGAGGGGTTCAAATGGTCCCATCCCATGCTGCCCTATGGGATGGTTCAGGGCACATTAAAGGCAATGAAGATGCTGGAGAACGCACTGAATGAAATTACCGGTATGGACGGTTGTTCCCTCCAGCCTGCTGCCGGTGCCCATGGTGAGCTCACCGGCGTCATGATGATACGTGCCTGCCAGGAAAAGAAGGGAAATTCACGGCAAATCATGTTGATTCCCGATTCCGCCCATGGAACCAACCCGGCATCTTCCGCATTCAGCGGATATGAGGTCAAAGAAGTGGCATCGGATGAAACCGGTTGCGTAGACCTGAAAGCACTGGCGGAGGCCTTGGATGAAAATGTGGCCGGTATGATGCTGACCAACCCCAACACCCTGGGCATTTTTGAGAAAAACATTCAGAAAATCGCGGACATGCTCCACGAAAAAGGCGCGCTCCTCTATATGGATGGCGCCAATATGAACGCCATGATGGGCAAAGCGCGTCCCGGTGAACTGGGCGTGGACGTGATGCATCTGAACCTGCACAAAACCTTTTCCACCCCCCACGGCGGTGGTGGCCCCGGTGCCGGCCCGGTCTGTTTTCGTGAACACATGGCGCCCTTCCAGCCGACTCCAGTGGTGGATGGAGAAGGCGGCTACCACAAATTGAACTGGAACTGCCCCGACAGTATCGGGAAAGTCCACGGCTTTTACGGAAACTTTCTGGTTATTCTGAAAGCATTGGCCTACATTCTCTCTCTTGGCGGAAATGGACTGGAACAGAGTACCGAAGACGCGGTGCTGGCAGCCAATTATGTCCGGGCATCCCTGAAGGATGATTTTCATATTCCCTTTGACGTCCCCACCCTCCACGAAGTGGTTTTCAATGATAAATTGCAGGAGGAATTCGGGGTATCCACGCTGGATATTGCCAAGCGGCTCATTGACTACGGCATTCATCCGCCCACCATCTACTTCCCGCTGATCGTCCACGGTTCCCTGATGGTGGAACCCACTGAAAGTGAAAGCAAGGAAGAAATGGATTATTTCATTGAAATCATGAAAAAAATCGCGAAAGAGGCGGCCACATCACCTGAATTGCTCCACGACGCGCCCCACGATACCCCGGTTCGACGGCTGGATGAAACAAAAGCGGCCCGAAACCCGGTGCTTCGTTATGGAGGAGGAAAGCAATGATGGACGAACGGGTTAAAATCCTGGCAAAAAGCCTGATTCACTACTCCACCCGGTTGAAACCCGGCGAGAAGGTGCTGATTGATACGACCATTACCGACATGTCCCTTGCGAGAGCGCTTGTGGACGAAGCATTTGCCGCCGGTGCCGTCCCTTTTGTAAACTTCATGGACAACACCGTGCTTCGCAAACTTCTGCAGCAGCCAAGCTTGGATATGTGGAAGACCCGGGCAAAAGTGGATACGGAATTTATGGAGATGATGGATGCCTACATCGCCATCCGGGGTCATGAAAACGTTACCGAACTCTCGGATGTTCCGGCAGAGGCAATGAAACTCTACCAGATGGAATGGCAGCAGCCGGTTCACATGGAAATCCGGGTGCCGAAAAAGAAATGGGTGGTTCTCCGCTGGCCGTCCCCATCATTTGCCCAGAGTGCCGGCATGTCCACCGAAGCGTTTGAGGACTTTTACTTTCAGGTATGCAACCTGGACTACTCGAAAATGTCCCTGGCAATGGATGCACTGGTTACCCGGATGGAAAACACGGACAAAGTACACATCACCGGGCCGGGCACCGACCTGAACTTCTCCATCAAGAACATTCCGGCCATCAAATGTGCCGGCGAACTGAACATCCCGGATGGCGAAGTTTTTACCGCCCCGGTGAAAGACTCCGTGAACGGAACGCTGCGGTACACCGCCAAAACCCTCTATCAGGGAGTGATATTTGACGGAATCGAATTGACTTTTGAAAATGGTCGGATTATGAGGGCGACTGCCGGGGGCCAGACGGAAAAACTCAACGAAATACTCAATACCGATGAGGGTGCCCGGTATGTGGGTGAATTTGCCATCGGAGTAAACCCCTACGTGACAAAGCCTATGCTGGACATACTCTTTGACGAAAAAATCATGGGCTCATTCCACTTTACGCCGGGAAATGCCTACGATGAAGCAGACAACACAAACCGCAGCGCGGTTCACTGGGACATGGTCTGCATCCAGACCCCGGAATATGGCGGCGGTGAGATCTATTTTGATGGAGAGTTGATTCGGAAAAACGGCCAGTTTATAGTAGATGACCTGAAGCCCTTGAACCCGGAAAACCTCAAGTAATCGACCTGTACGGCCAAGTGCGCGTCAGAAAGGGAAAGAGAGTTTTACCGCAGAGGACGC